>JBGTEW010000087.1:0-6524 GCA_041747615.1 Burkholderiaceae bacterium
TCGATCATCGATGCGCAGGTATCAGCGTTCAGCGGGAGCGCCGGCACGCGGCTTTTGTTTGCGGTTCGCCAACACTCGGTCGAACAGCCAGCGTGGCATCAGCCGCAGCAGTGCCGTGATCCAGCCCATCTGCCAGGGAATGGTGCGGTACCGCACACCGGCAATGATGGCGTCGGCCGCCTGCTCGGCAAACGCATCGACATCCATCAGGAACGGCATCTGGTACGGATTCTTCTTCGTCATCGCAGTACGGATGAAACCGGGCGAGATCGTCACGACCCTGATGCCGTATCTGGCCATCTCGACCCGCAAACTTTCGCAGTAGACGATCGCGGCTGCCTTGGATGCGCAATAGGCGTCCGATCCGGGCAGCCCGCGTACGCCGGCCACGCTCGCAATGCCAACCAGCGTTCCGCGGCGGCGCGCCTTCATGCCCGCGATGAACGGATGAAACGTCAGTGCCATGCCGAGCACATTGGTATCGATCACCTTGGCGAACTGATCGAGGTCCTCGTAGAACTCGGTCTTGACGCCGACCGAGATGCCGGCGTTGGCGATCACGATATCGGTAGAGCCCGCGACCTCCACGAACGCCTTCGCGGCAGCGATCAGTGCGTCCTTCTGGGTGACATCGACGATGTACGTGTGATGCCTGCCCGGCAGCGCAGCCTCGATCGAGTCAAGCGCATCGCGCCGTCGCGCCACCAGCCCGAGACACGCGCCGCGCGTCGCGAACTCGTTCGCCAGCGCGGCACCGATACCGCTCGATGCGCCCGTGATGAAAACGTTCAACGCAAGCGCTCCCTTCGGAGCCTTCCGGTGTCGGTGTTACTTCTTCCGTTCTGCACGCGCGCGCTGGATCAGGCTGTCCAGCACGATCAGGCTGCCTTCGCGCGAGCCCACCATCGACGGTGCAGTCACGTACTTGCCGTCGACCGCCATGCTCGGGGTGCCGTCGACCCTATAGGCGCGCCACACCTGGCCGGCGCGATTGGCGCGTGCCCCGACCGAGAATGAGTTGTACGCGTCGAGCCACTGCTTGCGATCGATGCCGTTGGCGGCCATGAAGCTCGCAATGTCATCGGGCTGCAGCAGCGGCATCTTCTTGTCCTGAATCGCCTCGAACACCTTTGAGTGCAGCTCGTTCGTCTTGCCGAGCGCTTCCAGCGTGTAATAGATGCGGGTGTGAGGCACCGTCCTGTCGTCCCATGCAATCGGGATCCGCCGATACTCGACATCGGCCGGCAAGGTCTTCTTCCAGCCTTGCAGCACCGGATCGTAGGTCCTGCAATGCGGGCACGAATACTGGAAAAACTCGATCACCTCGATCTTGTTGCCGGATTCCACCGGCTGCGACGGTGTGACCGGCCGAAAATCCTTCAACTCCTGCAGAGGCCGGGCTGCTTGCGCCAGCGCAAGCCCGGGAACGGCTGCAACGGCAATCAGTAGATGACGGCGGTTAATCGACATGCATGCTCTCCACACTAGTGTTCAATCCGAGTATCTCAACAGCAACGGCGTTTTGACTCGCGCCGATGACAGGGGTTTCCGGCCTACTCAGGCGCTTACTTGAGCCTGACCAGCTGAACGTCGATGCCGTTTTCCGCCATTTTCTTGCGAATCTGATTGACGTCATCGAGATTGCCGTACGGACCCAGCCTTACACGATAGAGTGTCGTACCGTCCTGCTCGCGCGGATATATCTTGGCGTCGAAGCCAAGCAGCGCCAGGCGGGCGCGCATCGAATCCGCGTCGTCGGGCGTTCTGAAAGCCCCGGCTTGCAGCAGAAAGCGCGAGTCGTCAGCCGGAAAGACATTGCCTTTTTCAGCCGGCGGAGGCGCCGCCTTCGGATCGGTGGCAGGGTCGACGTTGGCCAGCTCCGGCGGACCGGGTTTGGCGGGCACCTGGCTGTAAAGCGATTTGTTCGGATCGGGCAGCTGGCCACCGGCCGACGGGTCTACGTTTTCGCTGGCCGGTCGTACCTTGTTGACGAACGGCACCGGGGCATTGGTGATGTAAAGAGCGACCGCGACTGCGATCGCCAGTCCGAGCACAAGCCCGACGATGAAACCAACCAGAGTTGTGCCAAGTTGCGAAAATCTGTTCAACAGCCGTGTTCCCTTGCCGTTTACATCTGCTGCGGCGCCGACACGCCTATCAGCGTCAGCCCATTTATCAGCACCTGCCTTGTAGCCTGCAGCAGGACCAGCCTCGCGTTACGGATCGCTCCGTCCTCGACCAACACCCGTTCCGCATTGTAGTAGGCATGAAAGTCGGCTGCGACATCCTTCAAGTAGGTGGCGACGTGGTGGGGCGCCAGCTCCTCGGCGGCATTCGCGATCACCGCAGGGTAGTCCGCAAGGCGGTTCATCAGTGCGCCTTCGCGCGCGCTTTCGAGCGGCGCCAAATCGACCTGCCGTGCGTCTTCGGCCGTGGGCACGACCCACCCGCGCTCGCGCGCCTGCTTAAAAACCGAACAGATCCGCGCATGTGCGTACTGCACGTAGTAAACAGGGTTTTCATCCGACTTCGATACCGCCAGATCGACATCGAACACGAACTCGGCATCAGGTTTGCGTGAGACGAGAAAGAACCGGGTGCCGTCGCGGCCGACCCAGTCGAGCAGATCGCGCAACGCGACGTAAGTGCCGGCGCGCTTGCTCATCTTCACCTCTTCACCGCCCTTGGTGATGCGCAGCATCTTGTGCAACAGGTAGTCCGGATACCCGGCCGGCACTTGCACTCCCAATGACTTTGCTGCCGCCTGCAACCCGGCGCGCACGCGAGCGACGGTGCCGTAGTGATCGGTACCCTGCACGTTGATGACCTTCTCGTAACCACGCTGAAGCTTGGTGATGTGATATGCAACATCCGGCACGAAGTAGGTAAACGTCCCGTCGGACTTTCGCATCACGCGATCCTTGTCGTCGGCGGGCGGTCCGCCGTGGCCGCCGCCTACATCCACGGCGGTCGTCTTCAGCCACAGCGCGCCGTCGTGTTCGTAGGTCAGGCCCGACGCCGCCATCGCGTCTACCGCGGCGGCGACCCTGCAGTCTCGATACAGCGAGGACTCAAGAAAGAAGCTGTCGAAGTGCACACCGAGGGCTGCGAGATCACGATCCTGTTCGTTTCTCAGGTAGGCGACCGCAAAGCGCTGGATTTCATCGAGGTTCTCGACCTCGCCGCTGGCGGTGACAGCAGTGCCCTCCCGCTCAACCGTGGCCTTCGCCAGATAGTCGCGCGCAATCTCGGTGATGTACTCGCCACGATAGCCGTCTTCGGGAAAGGTCGCCGCCAGGTTTGACAGCTCTTTCGCCCGCGCATGAACCGAGAGCGCGAGGTTTGCGATCTGCACGCCGGCGTCGTTGTAATAAAACTCGCGTGTCACCTGCCAGCCCTGCGCCGCCAGCAAATTGGCCAGGGCGTCGCCCAATGCTGCCTGTCGCGCATGGCCCAAATGCAGCGGGCCGGTCGGGTTGGCGGAGACGAATTCGAGCATCACCTTGCGGCCACGCCGATCGGTCGTCGAGCCGAAGCTCTCGCCGTCGCGCAGCACTTCTCGCACGACCTGCTGCCTGGCCGACGCCGTCAGGCGAATGTTGATAAAGCCTGGGCCCGCGACTTCGACTGCGTCGATCAGACCGTGCGAATCCGTGTTCGTACGCAGTGCCTGCGCAATCTGCGAAGCGATCTCGCGCGGATTCCTCTTCTGCACCTTCGCGATCTGCAATGCCAGATTGGTCGCCACGTCCCCGTGGGCTTCGATCTTCGGCCGCTCGAGCAACACCGAGGCGCCGGTGGCGCCGACGCGCAGGCAGGCGTCTTCGATCAAAGTGACGAGCTGTTGTGTGTGTGAGGCAAGCATCGCGGCGCTCGATTGTGCCAATCGCGCAAAGCCGGGCAGTTTAATGAAACGGCGCGGTGAATAAGCTCGCTATGATGAAATGACGGTGCCGATGAGGGCAGGATCGCTTAAATGAAGCGCAGCGAGGTTGACCATCTTGTCGTCGCCTGTGCCGTCCTGGACGATGGTGTCGAGTGGATCGAGCAACAGCTCGGCGCGCGCCCGTCGCCCGGTGGCCAGCATCAAGCGATGGCTACCCATAACGCGCTGCTGAAGCTCGGCGCGCGCAGCTATCTTGAAGTGATCGCGATCGATCCGGATGCTGAGCCGCCGACGCATCCGCGCTGGTTTGCACTGGACGAGCCCGAGATGCAGACACAACTCGCAGCGGGACCGCGACTGATCACCTGGGCGATCCGTTGCGAATCACTGGCCACTGCCTGCGCACGCGTGCCGGATTTGGGCGAGATCATATCGATGAGCCGGAGCGGCGAGCGCCGGGCCGCCCCAAGCTCATCGCTTGCCCCCGCGGGGGGCGGGCAAGAAGCGACCGAGGGTGAACCCAAATTCGAGTTCCGCTGGAAGATTGCCGTACCCGAGACCGGTGCGTTGCCGTGGGGCGGGGTGTTGCCGGCTGCCATTCAGTGGCTGCCTGCCGGCGATGATGATGGTCCTGCGCGTCACCCGTGTGACGTGCTGGAGGACAGCAGCTGCGAGCTGGTGCGGCTGCAGCTTTCGCATCCTGCCGCGGTACTCGGCAGCAGCGGTATCCTGGGGATGTTTCGCGCGCTGAAAATCGTTGGGCCGGTCGATCTGGTGCCGGGTCCGAAGATGCTGGCAGCGACGATTCGCACGCCGCGCGGAGAAGTCCTGCTCGGTTAGTGCCCAATCAGCTTCAGGACGGGGACGACGCCGCCGGTTTCGATCCCGCGATAGTTCCGTATGGGCGGGCAGTCGTAAACGGCGAGTGGCGTGCCGCTCGGGTCGTCCAGCAGATCGAGTTGTTCGAGCACCTCGACGGTTGCCGCATGCACGGCGCGCGTGTTGCCGTCGGCAATCCGGATCGCAATACCGAGCCCCTGCGAACGCACGCCGATCGCCTGCATGCCGTCGGCGCCGGCCTTGCTGATCCAGTCGCCGCGCCCGCTCTGCGCGATCGCCAGATCGGCGCGCCGCGTTCCGGAGACGAGGTCCGGGTGATGGCTCATCGCGTAGGTGATCGCGTGCATCTCGGGCGACTCTTCGGCGGCGATACGCGCGTACATCTGCGCCAGCCGCTTCAGCGGCATTGCGAAGTTCGGCGCGCTGCAACCGTCGATTCCCTGCGCGATCGGGTCGCCCTGCGCAAAGCGCGCCACGATCGTGCGAATCCGCTGCTGCAACGGATGGCCGCTGTCCAGGTACTTTTCGGTCGAGTGGTCGTGCAGCCGGCAGTAGGACAGGAAGCCGGCGTGCTTGCCGGAGCAGTTGTGATGCAGTGGGCTCCACGTGGCGCCCGCCGGCGGTGGCGTGTCGGTCGCCGCGAAATAACTTGGCGGATGCCAGCCGCATTGCAGCGCCGTCTCGTCGAGCCCGATTTTCGCCAGAATGCGCTGCACCACCGAGACATGCATCGCCTCGCCGCTATGGCTGGCGCACATCAGCGCCAGCTCGTGCGAGCCGAAGCCGTAGTGCAGGAGACCGTCGTCTTCCAGAAATGGCAGGGCCTGCAGCGGCTTTAGCGCGCTGCGGGTGAAGTTGAGCGAATCGGGATCGCCGGCCGATGCGACCAACCGGCCGCGCGAATCAACCACCGCGATCGAACCGTAGTGAACGCACTCGGTGGTGCCGCCGCGGGTGGTTTCGACCAACGGAACATGGCGGGGAATCATCGTTTGTTTTTCTTGGCCCGTCTTATGCAGCGGGGCAGATCATCCCGGACGAGCGGGCGAAAGACAACTGGCAATGCCGCAATCAGGCGCGACAGCGACTGACCAGCTTCGATACCAGCGCCTGGAGCGCGTCGTGGTCAACCGGTTTGACCAGATGAGCGTCGAACCCAGCCTCTTTTGTTTTTTGCCGATCTTCATCCTGACCCCACCCCGTCAGGGCTATCAAAACGATGTCTTTGCCGCCCGGCTGCTGGCGTAGTTTGCGGGCCACTTCGTACCCGTTCAATCTGGGCAGGCCGATATCGAGTAAAACGACTTCCGGCTTGAATAACGCCGCCGCTTCGACTGCTTCGATTCCATCGTAGGCGGCGCGCATCTCGTTGCCGGTCAGCGTCAGCAACACCACGAGCGACTCGGCGGCGTCGCGATTGTCGTCGACCACCAGGATGCGGCAATGTGTCGCGTTCGCGGACGCCCGCACTCTCTCGGAACCCTTAGACGGCGGCTCGGTTAGCATCGGCAACCGCACGATGAACTCGCTGCCGCGGTCGACGCCAGCGCTGTGAGCCTCCACTCTGCCGCCGTGCAGTTCCACCAGATTCTTCACCAGCGTCAAACCGATGCCCAAGCCGCTGGTCGAACGTTCCAGCGACGTATCGACTTGCACAAACATGTCGAAAATGCGGGAGAGCTGATCGGCGGCGATGCCGATCCCAAGGTCGCGTACCCGGATCACGGCTTCATCGCCTTCCTTGTCGACGCTGAGCCAGATCCGACCGCGTTTGGGCGAATACTTGCTGGCATTGCTG
>JBGTEW010000088.1:0-8243 GCA_041747615.1 Burkholderiaceae bacterium
GGCAATCCGGCCGGAACTTTTGGGCCCAGCGCCGCCGTTGCGCGATCCGCGGTTGCAGGATGCGCCCGCGCGATCATCGGCGTGTACACCGCGCGCGGGTTGCCACCTCCGAGCACCGCCAGGGCGGATTCGGTCTGCGCCTTTGCGCGCTCGAGTGCCGGGATCACCGCCGCCACACCGGAGCGCTCCGCTTCCGACAGCCGCACTTCGTACTCGCCGACCAGCCCCGCATCGAAGCGCTGCTTCTGCAGCCCGACGTTTTCGGCGCGTGTGCCCAGCGTGTCGCGGGCAATCTGCAGCTCGGCGTCGAAACCGCGCAGCGCAAAGTAAGTCGATGCGACCTGCGCTGCCAGTGCCGTGCGCACTGTTTCAGCGCTGTAGCGTGTGGCAAGCAGCTGCGCTTGCGCGGCGTCGCGACCCGCAGCCACGCGACCCCACAAATCGACTTCGTACGCCGCCTGCAAGCCGCCGCTGAACGTGTTCGAGATCTGCGGGCCGGGAAACGCAAAATCTGTCGACTGGCTGTTGCGTGCGCGGCGCGCACCGAAGTCGGCATCAAGCGCCGGATACAGCTGCGAGCGCGCCAATCTCAGGTTGGCGCGCGCTTCGTCGATGCGTGACATTGCCAGGCGCAGATCCAGATTCGCTGCGAGCGCCTCTTCGATCAGCGCCGTCAGCTGCGGGTCATTGAACTGCAGCCACCAGCGATCGATGCCCGCGACGTGCGTAGTCGAAGGCTCCGGCAAATCAAGCGTCGGCAGACGCGTATCGGTGGATGTGCACGCAGACAGCGCAAGTGCCACCGCGACGATCGCGATTCTTGAAACGCTCATCATTCGCCTCCCTCGTGCGCTTCCGTCAGCGCTCCTGGCTGCCCCTTTCGCACGTGAACCGTAGTCGCTGCCTCCGCGGCAAGCTTTGCATGCCGCTCGATACTGCGTCGCTCCCCTTCCTCCACCTCGGCATGCAGCTCCTCGGCGCTCCGCGTCTCGCGCAGCTTGCGATCGCTGATCAGCTTGAAGAACAGCGGCACGAAGAAGATCGCCAGAAACGTCGCCGCCAACATGCCGCCCATTACGCCGGTTCCCGCCGATACGCGTGCGCCCGCGCCGGCGCCGGTCGAAAATGCGAGGGGCACTACGCCAAGAATGAAGGCGAGCGATGTCATCACGATCGGCCTGAACCGCAGACGCGCCGCTTCGATCGCCGCCGCTGCGGTCGAATAACCCTCAGACGCCTTCAACGATGCGTACTCGACGATCAGGATCGCGTTCTTCGCCGCCAGGCCGAGCAGTGTCACCAGCCCGATCTGGAAATAAACGTCGTTGGTCATGCCGCGCAGCCACACCGCGGCAAGCGCACCGAAGGTGCCGAACGGCAGCGCCATTAGCACCGAAAATGGCAACGACCACTTCTCGTATTGCGCAGCCAGAATCAGGAACACCATCACCGCCGCCAGCCCGAGCGCGAGCCCGGACGTTCCTGACGAGCGCTGCTCCTGCAGCGACGCGCCGGTGAACTCGATGTCGAAATCCGGCGGCAATGTCTGCTGCGCCACCTGTTGCAGGCGCTGAATCACCTGTCCCGAGCTGATGCCCGGCTTGGCCGTGGCGAACACTTTCACCGCCTGCAGGTTGTTGTAGCGATCGAGCGAATCCGGGCCGGACGTGTAGACGACATTCGCCACCGAGCGCAGCGGCACCATCTCGTTGCGCTCCGAGCGCACCCATACTGCGCCGATATCGTCCGGCCGGTTGCGATACGACGGTTCGGCGCTCATCAGCACCTGCCAGGTGCGGCCGTACTTGTTGAAGTCGTTGACGTAGTAGCTGCCGAGCGTGGCCGACAACGTGTTGAAGATCTCGTCGACCGACACGCCGAGCGACTTCGCCTTCTCGCGATCAACGTCAACATAGAGCTGCGGCACATTTGGTTTCCACAGCGAGTTCACCTGCACGAACATCGGGTCCTGCTGCAGGGCCCCGAGCATGCCGCCCATCGCCTGGGCGAGTGCCTGAGGGCCGCCTTCGCCGCGATTGCGGATGTAAAACTCCGCCCCGCCCGCAGCGCCAAGCCCGAAGATCGCCGGCGGCCCGAAGGCTATCGCCAGCCCTTCCTTGATGTGCCCGGTCTTCATGAAGAAGTCGCCGACCACATCGTGCGTGCTCACGCCCTTGCGCTTTTCCCACGGAATCTGCGTCGCAAAGATGGTCGCGGCATTGTTACGGAATCCACCGCCCAGAAAGTCGAAGCCGGTGAATGCCACCACGTCCTGATTGTTGGGGTTCGACAGCATCGCCTGCGTGACTTCGGCGACGACCTTGTCGGTCCTTTGCAACGAAGCGCCGTCGGGCAGGATCACGGCGGCGATGTAGAAGCCCTGGTCTTCGTCCGGCACCAGCGAGCCCGGGGTTGCCCGCCACAACGCGGCGGCGACCACGACCATGACCGCGAACATCGCCAAAGCCAGCGCGCCGCGCCGGATCATCCACACCACGCCGTCGGTGTAGTGGCGCGTCACGCTCGCGAACCATCGATTGAAAACGCCGAAGAGCCGGTGGGGTTCCTGGTGCGGCTTCAGCAGCCGCGCGCACAGCGCCGGCGTCAGCGTGAGTGCCACCAAGCCCGAGATTGCCACCGCGATCGCGATCGTGACGGCGAACTGCCGGTAAAGCTCTCCGGTCAGCCCGCCGAGGAAGGCGATCGGCACGAACACCGACACCAGCACCAGCACGATCGCGATGATCGGGCTGGTGACCTCCTGCATCGCGATGATCGCCGCTTCGCGCGCGTTCAGATTCTCTTCGCGCATGATGCGTTCGACGTTCTCCAGCACCACGATCGCGTCGTCGACGACGATGCCTATCGCCAGCACCATGCCGAACAGCGTCAGCGTGTTGATCGAGTAACCGAGCAGCAGCAGCCCGGCGAACGCGCCGAGCAGAGACACCGGCACAGCGACAATCGGGATCAGCGTTGCGCGCCAGCTCTGCAGAAACAGGAACACGACAAGCAACACCAGCACCACCGCGATCGCGAGCGTGATGACCACCTCATGGATCGAGACGTCGACGAAGCGCGTCGTGTCGTACGGAATGGCGTACTTGAAGCCTTCCGGGAAGCGCGTGGAGAGCCCATCAACAGCCGTCTTCACGCTTTCGGCGACCTCGAGCGCATTCGCCCCCGGCTGCAAAAAGATGCCCACCAGTGTCGCGCTCCTGCCGTTGTAGCGACCGATGAAGTCATAGTCGCGCGAGCCAAGTTCCACCCGCGCGATATCGCGCACCCGAACCGTCGAACCGTCGGGGCTGCTGCGCACGATGATGTCTTCGAACTGCGCCACGTCCGCCAGCCGGCCCTGCGTCGTGATCGTGTACGCAAGCTCCTGATCCCCGCTGTACGGCGCCTGCCCGACCTTGCCTGCCGCGAACTGCGAGTTCTGTTCGTTGATGGCGCGCGCGACGTCGCCGGTCGTCAGCTTCAGCTGCGCCAGTCGGTCCGGTCGCAGCCAGATACGCATCGCGTAGTCCTTCGCGCCGAAGATCTGCACGTTGGTGGTGCCAGGCAGACGCTTCAACTGGTCGAGCACGTTCATCGTCACGTAGTTCGACGTGAACAAATCGTCGTAGCGACCGTCGGGCGAGTAGAAGGCCAGCACCTGCAGGAACGCAGATGAACCTTTCTCTACTGTGACGCCCTGCCGCCGCACTTCCTGCGGCAGCCGCGCGTCGGCCTGCTTGACGCGGTTGTTGACGTTCAGCGCCGCCTGATCGACGTCAGCGCCGATGTTGAACGTGACTTGGATCTCGACCACGCCGTTGCTCGACGAGTTCGAGCTCATGTACAGCATGTCTTCGACGCCGTTGATCGCGTTCTCGAGCGGCGCCGCTACCGTCTGCTCCAACGTGCTGGCAGAGGCGCCCGGATAGATCGCGCGCACCAGCACCACCGGCGGCGCGATCTCCGGGTATTGCGCAACCGGCAGCACGCGCATCGCGGCCAGGCCGGCGATGACGATAAAGATGGAGAGCACCGCGGCGAAGATCGGACGATCGATAAAGAAGCGGGAGAACATCGTCAGCTCCTTCCTACTTCTTCTCGGGTGCAGCTTTTTTTACGTCACCCTTGGCAGGGCCAGCACCGCCCGCGCCAGGCGGAGGTCCGAGCATGATCGGCGCGCCACCCGGAATCGGGAACAGCTTCGCCATGCCTTCGACCACGACGACGTCGCCGGGGTTGAGTCCGGATTCGATAATCCATTGCTGCTGGCCATCGATCTCGACCCATTCGCCGACCTTGACCGGAGTCGGCAACGCCACATCGGTCTTTCCGTCCTGCCCGCCCTTGCCGGTGACAAACACGAATTTGCCCTGCGGGCCGTCCATCACCGCTCGCTGCGGCACGACGATCGTGTTCGGGCGCGTCGCGCCTTCGAGGATCACTCGCACAAACTGGCCCGGGCGCAGTGCCGCATCGGCATTGGGCAACTCTGCGCGCGCCTCGAATGAACCGGTGTTAGCGTTGATCGCCGGATCGATGAAAGCCAGCCGGCCCTTGCGGTCGTAGATGCTGCCGTCGGCCAGTTTCAGCGCGACCGTGTAGCCGGACAACGGCGACTTGTCGGTCGCCTTGCTATCGGCTGCTTTGACCGCGGGCACTTTCAGTTCGCCGTTGGTGTTCAATCGATTCAGCCGCATCCGCTCCGCCTCGGAGAGACTGAAGTTCACATACAGCGGATCGAGCTGCGAGATCGTCGCCAGCAGGCTCTCGGCCCCCGGCGACACCAGCGATCCCTCGGACTTCTGGGCGCGACTCGCAAACCCGGTGACCGGTGCGGTAACGCGCGTGTAGCTGAGATTCAGTCGCGCTTCGGTCAATCGTGCTTGCGCCTGCTTGACGGCAGCAGCACCGCTTTCTTCGGCCGAAGTTGCCTGGTCGAATTCGCGCTGACTCAGCGCGTTGCTGCCGGCGAGCGGCTTGACGCGGTCGAAGTTGCGCTTGGCCTGCGCATACTGAGCCTGCGCGCTAGCAAGCTCCGCCTCAGCTGCCTGAAACTGCGCCTGATAAGGACGCGAATCGAGCACGAACAGCGTCTGACCCGCGTTGACCCGGCTCCCCTCTTGATAAGTGCGCTTCTCCAGAATGCCCTGCACCCGCGCGCGAACCTCTGCTTCCTTGGAGCCCGCGGTCTGGCCGACGTACTCGAAGCGGATCGGCACCGTAGTGTTTTTCACCTCCTGCACGCTGACCGGAGCGGGCGGAAAACCGCCCTTGCCGCCTTTATCCTCCCCCCCGGCACGGCCGCAGGCGACGAGTAAAAGCGCAGTCAGGCTAATGGTTGCAGAGAGAGCGAGTACACGCCAACGTGATCGGAAGGCGGCAAGACGGGAAGTGGGTGGCATCGGGCGGATGGTCAGTTGGAGGTTTCTGCGACGACGTTCAAGCAAGCTCAAAATCGACATTGTTCTTGTATTGCAACGCCGCAATACTACATACATTCATGGATGTTTGTAAACTGTGGCATATTTCAACCGAAAGAAGGAATCGAATCGTGGTTCGACGTACCAGGGAAGAGGCGCTTGAAACGCGCGAGCAACTGCTTGACGCGGCCGAGCACGTATTTCGTGACCGCGGGGTCGGCCATGCGTCACTAGCCGAAGTGGCGGACGCGGCCAGCGTGACCCGCGGTGCGATTTACCACCACTTCGCCAGCAAGGCCGAGTTGTTCCAGGCGATGGTCGAGCGCGCCGAGATGCCGATCGAGGCGGCGTTCGAGGCTTTCGAGCAGGCCGTGGAGCACGGAACCCCCGATCCGCTGGAGGTGTTTCGCCGGCAGGGCGTTATCGCGCTGATGCACTTGGCCGATTCGGCACGGGTTCAGAATGTTTACGAAGTCTTGTTTCTGCGTTGCGAGTACACGGACGAACTCGCTTCCGTCTGCGAACAGGAGCTGGTCAAGCGCGGCCAATGCCTGGCGAAGTGCAAGGCCGTGCTCGATCAGGCGGTAGCCGCCGGGCAGTTGCCCGCCGACACGGATACTCAGCTTGCAGCTCAGGGGGCGTTCTCGTTCGTCAACGGGCTGATGCGCGACTGGGTTCAATCGCCGCAGGGCTTTGACCTGAAAGCGGCCGCGCCGCAGTTGATTGATCTCTACGTTGCCGGTCTGCGCGCGCACCCGCCGCGGCGAACGGGTCCTGCAAGCAATGACTGACGCTGCGCTGTTCGCCGACGAGGACGCCTACTGGATCCTCGGGCTCAACACGCTGCTGCATGAGATGGGTGTGCCGGTGCCGATGACGCCGACCGCACTGGTTGCAGGTGCCAGGGCCGCGTCCGGAGCGGTCGATCCGATCCTGCTGATCCTGATGATCATGATCGGAATGCTGATCGCCAATTCGGCCTGGTTCGCCGCCGGCCGCCGCTATGGCGGCGCGGTTCTGAAATTGCTGTGCCGCGTCTCACTGTCGCCTGATACCTGTGTCGCCCGCACCGAGGGCACATTCGGCCGATGGGGCTGGTCCGCACTCGTGATCGGCCGCTTCCTGCCCGGCGTGACACTGGTCGCGCCGCCGCTCGCCGGTGCGCTCGGCATGTCGTGGACTAAATTTCTGGCGCTGACTGCAGCGGGCGCTGCGCTGTACGGTCTCGTCGTAGTTGGTGCCGGCATGTTGCTGCACGAGCAGATCGAGATGGTCATCGTGCAGATCATGGCGCTGGGCTGGAATGCGCTGGCGATGATCGCCGCGCTGGTGGCGCTCTACATTGGATGGCGGTGGTGGATGCGGCGCCGTCAGGCGCGCGAGCTTGCGGTGCCGCGGATCGACGTCGCGGAGTTGCGCGCACTGATGGCCGCCGGCGAGCCGCTCGAACTCATCGATGTGCGGGGCCGCACCACGCAACAGGTCGATCAGCGCCGCATCCCGGGCGCATCTATCATGCATCTCGATGAGATCGAAGCGGGCCGGTTCACTGCGCCGCTTGATCGCCAGATCGTCGTGTACTGCGCGTGCCCAAACGAGGCGTCGGCCGCCAAAGCGGTGCGCCTGCTGTACGCGCACGGGTATCTGCGCGCGCGACCATTGCTCGGCGGACTGGACGCGTGGATCGCGGCCGAGGAGTCGGCGAATCAGCCGGCCGATGCGCCTGTTCGGCCGCTGGCTGCGGAGCAGCGGTAGGAGTAAGGTTGGCCGGTCACGTGCCATCTGTCCCGCATCAGGCGGGTACGCCATGACCGACCTCTCAGAAATCAAGAAGCTCGCAACGTATCGGCCGACCCACAAGGTGCGGTTCGTCACCGCTGCCTCGCTGTTCGACGGCCACGATGCGTCGATCAACATCATGCGGCGCATCCTGCAGAGCATGGGCGCCGAGGTGATTCACCTGGGTCACGATCGCTCGGTCGAACAGATCGTGACCGCCGCGCTGCAGGAAGACGTGCAAGGCATCGCGATCAGCTCGTATCAGGGCGGGCACGTCGAGTTTTTCAAATACATGATCGACCTGCTGCGCGAGCGCGGCGGCGAGAACATCCGCGTCTACGGCGGCGGCGGCGGCGTCATCGTTGCCCCGGAGATCAAGGAGCTGCACGACTACGGTGTCGCCCGCATCTTTTCGCCCGAGGACGGGCAGAAGATGGGCCTGCAGGGAATGATCGGACTGATGGTTGCCGAGTGCGATGTCGATCTGGCGCCGCTCGCACCAACGTCGCTCGATGCACTGAAAGACAAGGATCAAACGAAGCGCTGGCGTGCGCTGGCACGCGCGATCACGGCGCTGGAGCTCAGCGAAGCAGATGCGAAGTTCCGCGAGTCACTGCACAAGGCCGCCGACACCGCGAAGGTGCCGACGCTCGGCATCACCGGCACCGGCGGCGCCGGCAAGTCGAGCCTGTGCGATGAATTAGTGCGCCGCATCCGGCTTGATCAGGGCGACCAGCTGCAGATCGCCGTGATCTCGATCGATCCGTCGCGCCGCAAGAGCGGCGGTGCGCTGCTCGGCGATCGCATCCGCATGAACGCGATCAACCCGTGGGCCGACGGGCCGAAGGTCTACATGCGCTCGCTCGCGACGCGCGAAGCGGGCAAGGAGATTTCACAGGCGCTGCCCGATGCCATCGCAGCGTGCAAGGTCGCCGGCTTTGATCTCGTCATCGTCGAAACGTCGGGCATCGGGCAGGGTGACGCCGCGATCGTGCAGCACGTCGACACGACGCTGTATGTGATGACGCCGGAATACGGCGCCGC
>JBGTEW010000089.1:0-2558 GCA_041747615.1 Burkholderiaceae bacterium
GCCTTCTTAAGTTCATCGGGAATCTCGGACAGCGGCACAAATTCGCGCCGCTCTTCTCCGAACTCCCCAATCAGAATTCCGTCGGCGGTCCACACACGCAGCGGAATCTTCGGGCGATAGTCGGTCAGGGCGTCGATCGGCGGCAGATTCGAATAAACGATCGCAAACACAAACAGCATCAGCAGCGCCCCGGCAACCAGGCCGCCGCCGGCGATGAGCAGCGCGCTGCGCAACGCGCGCCAGTACCACGGCGAGGGCCGGCGGGGTGTGTCGTCTTCGACCCTGTCCGAAGTGCGGGAGCTCACGTGTTTAGGTACGCCAGCAAATGCAACACCGAGTTAGGCGTGTGAGCGACCGCTTTTTTGCGCTTCGAGGCTCACGGAGTGGGAGATTATAGGAGTTGGTTGTAGGCGCATTCAGTCGGGCTGCGTCTACGCAGCGGCACGTTGGACGGCCGCTGGCGGTAGATGTTCGTTGTTAATCCCTCAAAAAGGGCACGCTTAGGCCGAACACGGGGCTTGTGTGGATTTTGCGTATGTTGATAGGATTTCGTGTAGCGTCCGATAAAACCGCGGTAAACGCTCGAAACATAAGGAAAAACGGGTTTCGATCCAACCGCGTCGGGGGATCGAGGCAGTTCAGTCGCCTCGATAGAAGTGGGGCGCCCCGTTGAGCACTCGTTCAAGTACCGCCAGCTGCTGGGAGCGTCACCTTGGCCTTTGATCTGCCATTTTCGCCTAAAGCGCCACCGCTTATTGGCCTCGATATTGGTTCATCGAGCGTAAAGATCGTTGAACTGTCCGAGGCCGGCAAGGGTTCGATGCGGCTCGAGCGCTATGCGATCGAACCACTGCCGAGAGGCGCAGTAGTCGACGGCAACGTCGACAAGATCGACGTCGTGGCCGAAGCGGTAAGGCGCGCGTGGCGTCGCGCCGGCGGCAAAGTCAAGAACGTGGCAATGGCACTGCCGGCATCGGCGGTGATCACGAAGCGAATCGCTTTGCCTGCCAATCTCCGCGAAGAAGAACTCGAGATGCAGGTCGAGAGCGAGGCCAACCAGTACATCCCGTTTGCGCTCGACGAGGTCAGCCTGGACTTCCAGGTGCTCGGCGGAATCCCCAACGCGCCCGACGACGTCGAAGTGCTGATTGCCGCGTCGCGCAAAGAAAAGGTCGAAGACAGGGTCGCGGTGGCGCAAGCCGCCGGCTTGAAACCAATGGTCGTCGATGTCGAATCGTATTCAGCGCGCTCGGCGATCGAACGGCTGATCGAACAGTTGCCGAACAATGGCGAAGGCCTGGTCATCGCCGTGTTCTACATAGGCGCCAACACGACCAGCGTGACCGTGATGCACGATGGCGAGGCAATTTATGAACGCGAACAGCCGTTCGGCGGCCAGCAGCTGACCGGCGACATATCGCGCACGTATGGAATCCCAAGCGAGGAAGCCGAGCAGAAGAAACGCAGCGGCGACCTGCCAGCAGACTACGAAACTGCCGTGTTGAAGCCGTTCATTGACACGGCGACGATCGAGATCACTCGCGCACTGCAGTTCTTCTTCACCTCCACGCCGTACAGCCGGGTCGATCAGATCATGTTGGCCGGCGGCTCCGCTGTGTTAACCGGTTTGGCCGATGCGCTGATGGAGCGCTCGCAGGTACCGGCCTCGGTCATTTCTCCGTTCAAAGGAATGGAGATCTCGTCGAATATTCGCGAGAAACAATTGCGGCTTGACGCACCGGCGCTGTTGACGCCGTGTGGCCTGGCGATGCGGAGGTTCGATCGATGACAACTCCGCGCGTCAATCTGTTGCCGCATCGCGAGGCACGACGCGAGCGGCAGAAGAAGGTCTTCTGGTTCATGACGGGGCTGTCGGCGGTCGCCGGGCTGCTGATGATCGCCGCCGTCTGGACGGTGCTGCAGGGCTACATCTCGAATCAGGAATCGCGCAACGAGTTCGTGCGCGCCGAAAACCGCAAGCTCGACATCCAGATCAAGGAAATCGCATCGTTGCGTGCCGAGATCGACGGCCTGCGTGCGCGTCAGCGCGCAGTCGAAGATCTTCAGGCCGACCGCAATCTGCCGGTGTATCTGATCGACGAAGTTGCCAAGCAGGTCCCCGAAGGCATCTATCTAAAGGCCATCAAGCAGGAGGATCGCCGCGTCAACGTCAGCGGATGGGCGGCGTCGAACGAGCGTGTCTCAGAGTTTTTGCGCAATCTGCAGAACAATTCACGCGTTCTGGAGCGGCCCGAGTTGATCGAGATCAAGGTTGCCGGTGCCGGCCCGCAGGGGATCAATCGCCGCGTGTTCGAATTTTCACTTAATTTTTCTTTGAAGCAGACGCCCGAGCGCGCTCAGATGCAGGCTCAGCCTGGCGCGAAGTCGCAACTGGTGCCCACGACTCCGGTTCCGACAGCAGTGCAATCCACCCCGAGCATTGTGTCGTCTTCTGCGCCGCAGGCGCCCGCCAAGCAGTAGTTGTAGAACGAGGAATCAATGGCAACCGGTCGCAGTCTCGCATCTCAGTTTCAAGGGTTGAGCCTGGATAACGTCGG
>JBGTEW010000090.1:0-19614 GCA_041747615.1 Burkholderiaceae bacterium
GCGACCATGTACTGAATGCAGTGATCGCGGTCGGCCGGATTGTTCAGAGGCCCCTTCTTGTCGATGATGCGAATGCAGGCTTCGTGCGTTCGTATCGTGATCTTCTTGATGTCGGCAGCCGTCCTGCCGAGCTTGTTCAGCTCTCCATGCAGCGTCATTGCCGCCTCGACCGCTGTCTGCGAATGAAATTCCGCCGGGAACGAGATCTTGAACAGCACGTGCTCCATCACGTAGGAGCCATACTTGCGCTGGAACCTGAACTCGTTGCCCTTGAACAACACGTCATAGAAGCCCCAGGTCTTGGCAGACAGCACAGACGGATAGCCCATCTCGCCGCTCCGGGCGATCAGCGCCAGCCGCACCGCACGACTGGTGGCGTCGCCGGCGGCCCAGCTCTTGCGCGAGCCCGTGTTCGGCGAATGGCGGTAGGTGCGTAGCGACTGGCCATCGACCCATGCCAGCGACACCGCGTTGATGATCTCCTCGCGCGACAGGCCGAGCATCTGCGCCACAACAGCCGTCGATGCCACCTTGACCAGCACGACGTGATCCAGCCCGACCTTGTTGAACGAATTCTCAAGCGCGAGGCAGCCCTGAATCTCGTGCGCCATGATCATCGCCGTCAATACGTCGTGGACCGTCAACGGTGCCTTGCCGGCAGCCAGCGCGTTACGCGACAGCCAGTCCGCAGTCGCGAGAATGCCGCCGAGATTGTCCGAAGGATGACCCCACTCGGCCGCCAGCCACGTGTCGTTGAAATCGAGCCAGCGGATCATCGTGCCGATATCGAACGCGGCTTTCACCGGGTCGAGCTGGAACTGCGTCCCGGGCACCTTCGCACCATTCGGAACGATGGTGCCGTGAACGATCGGGCCCAGCATCTTGGTGCAGGCTGGATACTCGAGCGCCTCGAACCCGCAACCGAGCGTGTCCATCAGGCAGTAGCGCGCCGTCTCGAACGCTTCTTTGCTGTTGACCTTGTACTTCGTGACGTAATCGGCGATGTCGACCAGTACCTTGTCGGGCTTCGGACGAACGTTGCTGATGTGGGTACTCATTACTTTGACCGCTACTTTCTTGATTGTTTTTTGCTGTCAACGCGACTGGACTGCCGCCTGCAGGTGATCGGTTCGCTGAGCAGAGGCTCGAACGTCAACTGGCCTTCATCGCCCTGGCTATGCCAGACGACTTTGCCGTCTTCGCTGACGTAGCGTGTGCCCGATTCGGTGGGTGTTGCCCGCAGCACTACCCGGCTGCCGATGTACGTCAGCTGCGCATCGTCGGCCGGGCGCAGCGGATGTGCGTTGAAGCGAAGCACGCGCCCGTTGTCACAGAGCCAATCGGTCGTGAAGCTGCGCGTCTGCCCCGTACTGCTGGCATGCGCTAGCGGCGAAATGAGAAAAAGCGCGAGTGCCAGCGAGTGCAGCCGCAATGTCGCTTTCATCGGTGGTAAAGCCCGCACTCTTATTTCCGTTTCTCGATCGGCACGAACTTCAGGTCCTCCGGACCGGTGTAGTTCGCGCTCGGTCGGATGATCTTGTTGTCGATTCGCTGCTCGATCACGTGCGCGCTCCAGCCGCTGGTGCGCGCAATGACGAACAGGGGTGTGAACATCGCGGTCGGCACGCCCATCATGTGGTAGGCCGTGGCGCTGTACCAGTCGAGGTTCGGAAACATCTTTTTTTCGCGCATCATCACCTGTTCGATGCGCGCCGAGATGTCGAACAGCTTCATGTTGCCGGCATCGGCCGACAACTCGCGCGCGACTTCCTTGATGACTTCGTTGCGAGGATCGGCGATCGTGTAGACGGGATGACCGAAGCCGATGATCACCTGCTTGTCGGCTACGCGCTTGACGATGTCGGCTTCGGCATCATCCGGTTTGTCATAGCGACCGATCGTGTCGAACGCAAACTCGTTGGCGCCGCCATGCTTCGGCCCTTTCAATGCGCCGATCGCCGCGGTGACCGCCGAATACATGTCGCTGCCGGTGCCGGCCACTACTCGCGCGGTAAATGTAGATGCATTGAACTCGTGCTCGGCGTACAGATTGAGCGAGGTGTGCATCGCCCGCGTCCACAGAACTGACGGCGTGCGTCCGTGCAGCAGATGCAGGAAATGGCCTCCGATCGAATCGTCGTCGGTCTCGACGTCGATCCGTCTCCCCGAGTGCGAGAAGTGATACCAGTAAAGCAGCATCGATCCGAACGACGCCATCAGACGATCGGCAAGATCACGCGCCTCTGCCAGCTTGTGGTCCTGTCCTTCGGGTAGCACCGAGCCAAGCGCGGAGCAGGCGGTACGCAGCACATCCATCGGGTGCGTATTGGCAGGAGTCGCCTCGAGCACACGTTGCACGGCCGCTGGAATTCCGCGCAGGCTGGTGAGCTTGCGCTTGTACGCGGTCAGCTCGGCGACGGTCGGCAGCTTACCGTGCACCAGCAGGTAGGCGATCTCCTCGAACTCGCAGCGGGCTGCGGTATCCAGGATGTCGTAGCCGCGGTAGTGCAGATCGTTGCCGGTACGGCCTACCGTGCAGAGCGCCGTATTGCCGGCCACGACACCGGACAGCGCTACCGATTTCTTCGGCTTCGGTGCAGCGACGGGAGCATCGTTCATGACGAGACTTTCCTGTTCGCGAACAACTGGTTCAGACGATCCTCGTACGCGTGATAACCGATGGCGTCATACAGCTCCGAACGCGTCTGCATCGTGTCGACCACCGCCTGCTGGGTACCGTCACGCCGCAGCGCCGTGTAGACGTTCAGCGCCGCCTTGTTCATCGCGCGGAACGCCGACAGCGGATAAAGCGCAATAGCGACGCCTGCGCTGCGAAGTTCATTCAGCGTGAACAGTGGAGTGGCGCCGAACTCGGTGATATTGGCAAGCACGGGCACGCGGACGGCGTCGACGAAGCGCCGGTAGGTCGGGAGGTCCTGCGCTGCCTCCGCGAAGATGCCATCGGCGCCGGCTTCGACACACGCAATCGCGCGCTCGATCGCCCGGTCGACGCCTTCGGCGGCAATCGAGTCGGTACGGGCGATCAGAAAGAACGCGGCGTCGGTCTTCGCATCGGCGGCGGCCTTCACTCGATCCGCCATCTCGTCGATGGCAACGATCTCCTTGCCGGGGCGATGGCCGCAGCGTTTCGCGCCGACCTGGTCCTCGATGTGGCACGCTGCGGCGCCGGCCCTGATCAACGATTTGACCGTGCGTGCGATATTGAATGCACTGGGACCGAAGCCGGTGTCGATATCGACCAGCAACGGCAGCTCACACACATCGGTAATTCGTCTGACGTCGATCAGAACGTCATCGAGCGTATTGATGCCGAGGTCCGGCATGCCGAGCGACCCGGCAGCCACCCCACCGCCCGAAAGATAAATCGCGCGATACCCGACTTGCTGCGCTAGCAGCGCGTGATTGGCGATCAACGTGCCGACGATCTGCAGCGGCTGCTCGGCCTGCAACGCCGCACGGAAGCGGGAGCCTGCGGTGGCTGTCATCCGCGCGAGGTCCTAGCCAAGCAGATGCGCAACGCCATCGCGCTCCTCGAGCAGCTCCTTCAGTGTCGCATCCATCCTCTGGCGCGAAAACTCGTCGATTTCCAGTCCCTTGACGACTTCATATCCGCCTTCGCGGCAGATACAGGGAACGCCGTAGACCACATCCTGCGGAATGCCGTAGCCGCCGTCGGACGGCACGCCCATCGTGACCCACTTGCCGTCGGTTCCCGTCAGCCAGTCCCGCATGTGGTCGAACGCCGCATTGGCGGCCGACGCTGCCGACGACAGTCCGCGCGCCTCGATGATCGCAGCGCCACGCTTGCCAACGGTGGGGATATACGTTTCGCGATACCAGGGTTCGTCGACCAGCGGCTTGGCGGGTTTACCGCCGATCGTTGCGAAGCGCAGGTCAGGGTACATGGTCGGCGAATGATTACCCCAGACGATCAACTTTTCGATCGCCGACACCGGCTGGCCTGTCTTGGCCGCCAGCTGCGACAGCGCCCGGTTGTGATCGAGCCGCATCATCGCGGTGAAGTTTTTCTTTGGCAGTGATGGCGCCGACTTCATCGCGATATAGGCGTTCGTGTTCGCTGGATTGCCGACCACCAGCACCCTGACGTTGCGGCTGGCCACGCGGTCAAGCGCCTTGCCCTGTGCCGTGAAAATCTGCGCATTGGCAGCCAGCAGGTCCTTGCGTTCCATGCCTGGCCCGCGTGGTCGGGCGCCGACGAGCAGGGCAATTTCCGCGTCCTTGAATGCAGACGCCGGATCGCTCGCCGCCTCCATTCCCGCCAGCAGCGGGAACGCGCAATCGTCGAGCTCCATCATCACGCCGTTCAACGCTTTCTGGGCCTTCTCGTCTGCAATCTCGAGCAGTTGCAGGTGCACCGGGCGATCCTTGCCGAGCATTTCCCCGGATGCAATGCGGAACAGCAGGGAATAACCGATCTGCCCGGCGGCGCCGGTCACGGCGACGCGAACGGGGGCGTTTGGCATGGTCTTGTTCTCCAGAGGTACGACGCTGGCACCGCCGGAAGTTTACTGCGCGGACGCCGTGGATAACTCTTATATAAGATAGATGATGTATTGTAGCCGCTTTGTGTTGGAATGTCGCCATGTCTGCTGAACTGCGCGAAGCGTCCAGGTCCGATCAGGCGGCCATCTATGCCCCGCTTTACCGGCAAATCAAGGACTTGATCGTGCAGGGCTTGCAGCGCGGCGAGTGGAAGCCGGGCGACATGATTCCAAGCGAGATGGAGCTTGCGCAACGCTTCCAGGTAAGCCAGGGCACCGTGCGCAAGGCGGTCGACGAACTGTCGACCGAGCATCTGCTCGTTCGACGCCAGGGCAAGGGTACGTTCGTCGCGACGCATCACGAGGAGCGTGCGCAGTTCCGTTTTTTGCGCGTAGTGCCCGACGATCACGAACCAGTGCCGGGCGTGAGCCGCTATCTCGAGTGCAAACGGACCCGTGCCGCCGGCGAGATTGCCAACCAGCTCGGTCTGAAGCCCAGTGACGCCGTCGTGTATCTGCGCCGCTTGTTGAGCTTCGACGGCGTGCCTGTCGTGCTGGATGAAATCTGGCTGCCGGGCACGTTGTTCAAGAAGCTAACGGCTGAAAGGCTCGCGCAATACAAAGGACCGCTGTACGGCTTGTTCGAAACAGAGTTCGGAACACGCATGATCCGCGCCGATGAGCGTATTCGCGCAGTCGCTGCATCTGCTGACGCAGCCCGGCTGCTGAAAGTCGCGCCGGGATCCCCGCTGCTGCTCGTCGAGCGTGTGTCCTATACATACGGTGAGCGCCCGGTAGAAGTCCGGCGTGGTTTGTCGGTGACCGAGCGCTACCACTATCGGAACACCCTTAGCTAGATGGGATTTGGTTCGCTGCAGCAATTACGTCAGAATAGCGGTCGAACCGCCGCAAAAAACTGCCGATGACGACCTTCACCACAGAAAAACTACCGCGGCCCCGGTTTCGCAATCTCAACCTTCCTCTGCTGTTGACATACCGGTTGCCGATCGCCGGGATGGTGTCGATCATGCACCGCATCAGCGGTGCGGTGCTCTTTCTGGCGTTGCCGTTGCTGCTGTGGATGCTCGATCTGAGCTTGATATCCGAGCTCAGCTTCGAGCAGCTGCGCGGCCTCGCATCAAACGTTTCCGTCAAGATTCTGCTTTTGTTCCTTATCTGGGCCTTCTTTCATCACCTCGTAGCGGGCATCCGCTATCTGCTCCTCGATCTGCATATCGGCGTTGATCTCAAAACGTCGCGCACCAGCGCAATCGCCGTGTATGCGATCAGCCTGCCACTGACCTTGATCGCGGCCTTGAAATTGTTTGGGGCATTCTGATGGCCCAGCCTCCGGCCGGAGTCGGCTCAAAACGTCTTGTCGTCGGAGCGCACTATGGAGTCGTGGGTTTTCTCGCCCAGCGGATCACCTCCGTCGTCTTGACACTTTGGGTACTGCTCGTGGGTGTCAGCGCGCTGTTTGGACCGCTTTCATACGAGACCTGGGCGGCCTTGTTTGCACCACTGTGGATGAAGGTGATCACGTTGCTCGCGTTCGCCTCGTTGCTGTACCACGCGTGGATCGGCGTGCGGAACATCTGGATGGATTACATATCGCCGGTGTGGGCCAGACTGTCGCTGCAGTCGATCACGATCGTCTGGCTACTGGCATGTGCGATCTGGTGCGTGCAGATTCTCTGGAGGGTGTGAGAGTGCCGACCCTTCCGGGACTTGCAAGACGCCGCTTTGATGCAGTGATCGTCGGCGCCGGCGGCGCCGGCATGCGGTGTTCACTGCAGCTGGCCAATGCGGGCTTGAACGTAGCCGTGCTGTCCAAAGTTTTTCCGACTCGGTCGCATACCGTGGCCGCACAGGGCGGCATCGGCGCAGCGCTCGGCAACATGACGGAAGACAGCTGGCTGTGGCATATGTTCGATACGGTCAAGGGATCGGACTATCTCGGAGATCAGGACGCGATCGAGTTCATGTGCCGCGAGGCGCCCAGCGTCGTCTACGAGCTGGAACATTTCGGCATGCCGTTCGATCGCAACCGCGACGGCACGATTTATCAGCGACCGTTCGGCGGACATTCGGCACATTTCGGCGAGAAGCCGGTGCCGCGCTCCTGCTCCACGGCCGATCGCACCGGGCATGCGATGCTGCACACGCTGTATCAGCGCAACGTCGCGTCGCGTACCCAGTTCTTCATCGAATGGATGGCCCTTGATCTGATCCGCAACTCCGATGGCGACATCGTCGGCGTGATTGCGATCGAGCTCGAGACTGGCGAGCCGATGATCTTCGAGTCGAAGGTGACGGTGCTGGCGACCGGCGGTGCGGGCCGCATATGGCACGCATCGACGAACGCATACATCTGCACCGGCGACGGGCTCGGGCTGGCGGCGCGAGCCGGACTGCCGCTGGAGGATATGGAGTTCTGGCAGTTTCATCCATCGGGTGTTGCCGGCGCGGGCGTATTGATAACAGAGGGTGTGCGCGGCGAGGGCGGCATCCTGCTGAACTGCAACGGCGAGCGCTTCATGGAGCGCTATGCGCCGACGTTGAAGGACCTGGCGCCGCGCGACTTCGTGTCGCGCTCGATGGACCAGGAGATCAAGGAAGGCCGCGGCTGCGGTCCGAACAAGGACCACGTGCTGCTGAAGCTCGACCATCTGGGTTCAGAGACGATCATGAAACGGCTGCCGTCGATCCGCGAGATCGCGATTAAGTTTGCGAACGTCGATCCGATCAAGGAGCCGATTCCGGTAGTGCCAACGATTCACTATCAGATGGGTGGCATCCCGACCAATTATTACGGCCAGGTAGTCGCACCGAAAGGCGGCAATCCGAACACGGTCGTTGACGGCTTGTATGCAATCGGAGAATGTGCGTGCGTCAGCGTGCACGGTGCCAACCGGCTCGGCACAAATTCGCTGCTCGACCTTTTGGTGTTCGGCCGCGCGGCGGGCAAACACATTGTCGAGCACAAGATCGCGCAGCAGGGGCACCGCAGCTTTCCGGACGACGGTGGGCAAGCAACCGTTGCGCGGGTGGCGGCCCTTGATGCATCAACCGGCGGCGAGCGGGTGCAGGACGTTGCCAACGACATTCGGTTGACGATGCAGGCGCATTGCGGCGTATTCCGCACCGAGGCATTGCTGCAGGAAGGCGTGCGCCGCATCATGGCGCTCCAGGAGCGCGCGCGGCGTGTGTCGATTGAAGACAACTCGAAGATCTTCAACACTGCGCGCATCGAAGCACTCGAGCTTGAGAACCTGGTCGAGACGGCGAAGGCAACCATCGTTTCGGCTGCCGGGCGCACTGAAAGCCGAGGTGCGCATGCGCGCAGCGATTATCCGGAGCGCGACGATGCGAGCTGGACCAAACACTCTTTGTATTACTCGAACGGCAATCGGCTCGATTACAAGCCGGTCAATATGAAGCCGTTGTCCGTGGCGACGTTCGAGCCGAAAGCAAGAACATTTTAGGTAGACATGACTGCCCACAATTTAACCGACGCCCGACCGACTGCCACCGCCGGCACGCGCACCGTTCACTTTGAGATCTATCGCTACGATCCCGACAAGGACGCCAAGCCTTACATGCAGAAGCTGCAGGTCGAGCTTCAGCCGACCGACCGGATGCTGCTCGATGCGTTGATACGCATCAAGAGCGAGGTCGATGACAGTCTGTCGTTGCGCCGCAGTTGTCGCGAAGGCGTATGTGGCTCGGATGCAATGAACATCAACGGCAAGAACGGCCTTGCATGCGTCACGAGCATGCTCGACATCAAGCAACCGATCGTTCTGCGCCCGCTGCCGGGCCTGCCGGTGATTCGCGATCTGATCGTCGACATGTCGCAATTCTTCAAGCAATACCACTCGATCAAGCCATATCTGGTCAACGACACGCCGCCGCCGGAAAAGGAGCGGCTGCAAACGCCGGCCGAGCGCGAGGAGCTCAACGGCCTGTACGAATGCATTCTGTGTGCGTGCTGCTCGACCGCATGCCCGTCGTTCTGGTGGAACCCGGACAAGTTCGTCGGCCCCGCAGGTTTGCTGCAGGCTTACCGCTTCATCGCCGACTCGCGCGACCAGGCGACCAACGAGAGGCTTGACGATCTGCACGATCCGTATCGCCTTTTCCGCTGCCATACGATCATGAACTGCGTCGACGTGTGTCCGAAAAACCTGAACCCCACGCTGGCAATCGGGAAGATCAAGGAACTGCTGGTGCGGAGAGCCGTGTGACGGTGCGGGATGCTGCGTTACCTTTGGCTCGCAGGCGGCTGCGGTGGCGGTCGCGTCGCGGCCTGCTCGAGAACGATTTGATCATTTCGCGCTTTATGCATCGCCACAGTGACGAGTTGACGACCGACGAGATGATTTCGATCGAAGCTTTGCTTGATTTGCCGGAAAACGAACTGCTCGACGTGCTGCTGGCCCGCACCGACCTGCCGGGTGCGATCGACGTTCCCGGGGTTAGAGCGATGCTGAACCGTCTGCGCGCGAGCTGAAACTACCAGGACCGACGATGGCGCTCGATTCCCCGAACAAGAAAGCAACGCTGGCGTTCAGCGATGGCACGCCGACGCTCGAACTGCCGATTCACCAGGGCACGATCGGCCCGGACGTGAGCGACATCCGCCAGCTGTACGCGCAGACCGGGACGTTCACCTACGTCCCCGGTTTCCTGTCGACGGCTGCCTGCGATTCGTCGATCACCTACATCGACGGCGACAAGGGAGAGCTGCTGTATCGCGGCTACCCGATAGAGCAGCTGGCAACGCAATGCGATTACATGGAAACCTGTTACCTGCTGCTCTACGGCGAGTTGCCGAACGCGCAACAGAACGAGGAATTCGAGCACACGGTGACCTATCACACGATGGTCAACGAGCAGATGCAGTTCTTCCTGCGCGGTTTCAGGCGCGACGCGCATCCGATGGCGGTGATGACCGGATTGGTCGGCGCGCTGTCGGCGTTCTATCCTGACTCGATGAATCTGAACGATGCGCGCCAGCGCGAGATTTCAGCGATCCGGCTGATTGCAAAGATGCCGACACTGGTTGCAATGGCTTACAAGTACACGGTCGGCCAGCCGTACGTCTATCCGCGCAATGACCTGACTTATGCGGCGAACTTTATGCGCATGATGTTCGCCACGCCGTGCGAGGAGTACAAGGTCAACGATGTGCTCGTGCGGGCAATGGACCGCATCTTTACCCTGCACGCGGACCATGAACAGAACGCGTCGACGTCGACGGTGCGGCTGTGCGCATCGTCTGGCACTAATCCGTTTGCGGCGATTGCGGCCGGCGTCGCATGCCTGTGGGGACCGGCGCACGGAGGCGCCAACGAGGCTGCGCTCAACATGCTGTACGACATTCAGGCGCAAGGCGGGGTGGCGAAGATCGGCGAGTTCATCGCCAAAGTGAAAGACAAGAGCTCGGACGTGAGGCTGATGGGTTTTGGCCATCGCGTCTACAAGAATTACGATCCGCGCGCGAAGCTTATGCGTGAAACCTGCCACGAAGTCCTGCAGGAACTCGGGCTGCAGGACGATCCGCTGTCCAAGCTTGCGATGGCGCTGGAGAAGATCGCGCTCGAAGACGAGTATTTCGTCAGCCGCAAGCTGTATCCGAACGTCGATTACTACTCTGGAATCGTGCAGAAGGCTATCGGCATTCCGGTACCGTTGTTCACGGCCGTTTTCGCGCTGGCACGTACCGTCGGCTGGATTGCTCAACTGAACGAAATGGTTGCCGATCCCGAATACAAGATCGGCCGGCCGCGGCAGCTGTTCGTCGGCGCTACTCGGCGCGACGTCAAGGCGATCGAAAAACGCTGATCGGCTTTCGATTCATCAGGCTTTCTGCGCCCGCATCGACTTGGCCTTCGCATCGATCGGTTCATAGCCGATACGCTCGTATTCCGCGATGACCTGCGCGCCGAGCAGCAGCACGATCGCGCCGAGCTCGACACTGATCAGTACGGCGATCGAGGTCGTCAGCGAACCGTATACCAGCTGGATCTGCGAGATCGTCGAGTAGTACCAGGCCAGCATATGCCGCGTTATTTCCCACAGCAATGCCGCGGCAGTGCCGCCGATCAGCGCGTGCCTCAGCGATAGTCGCCCGACTGGCATTGCCATATAGATCGCGGTCAGCAGGAAGATCTCGCCGACCACGCCAAGCAGATACAGCAGCCGCGCTGAAAACTCGCCCAGGGGACGCGACTCGCCAAAAATCACGACCGCGTAGGTTCCAAGCTGGTTCAGTAAACCTGCAACGACGGTGATGATCAGCAGCCCAATGGCCAGCGAGACGATGAACAGGTACGGCATCAACGCCGACATCAGAAAATGGCGCCGGCGAACCGCAACCCGGTGGAAAAAGATTACCGACATCGCGTTTTCGAGTACGGTGAAAGCAAGGGAGCTGAAGAACAGCATCGCCACCAACAGCACCCATCCGACCACTTCACGGTGCGTCAAAAAAGTTTGCAGTTCGGCGACCAGCTGCTGCGACTGGCCGGGAACCACGAATTCAAGGTAGGAGCCGATCGTGCCCAGTACCTGCGTTTCGTCGAACAAACGTGTCAACACCAGCACGAGCAGAATCAACAGCGGTATCAGCGATAGCAGCGCGTAGTACGCCACTGCACCTGCCAGAAGCAGTCCTTGGTTGGCGCGGAACTGCCTGAGTACTGCGAGTGCGAAGGCACCCGGGTGTCGCAGGGCCTTGCGCGCGCGACGCCCGAACACTTGCCGTGTCCACTGTGAGAAGTGCATGCATCACTTTAGCGCCTCGGCTCCTGCGGCGGTGCCGGCTTCGGCGCCTGAAACACGCGGGTGACTTGCGTGCAGCGAACGCCTATTACCTGAGCTCGGTGTTCAGCGCATCCAGCGCAGCTGCGCCGGGACACAGCTCAGCCTCACCGAGGCGATTTAGCGGTGTCGCCACGGTTGCGAGGTGTTCGTGCAGATCATCGGCCGCGGAGTCGATGTAAAGCAGGCCGGTGACGATCTCGCCGCGCGCCTGGTGCAGCTGAATGTGATTGCTGGCAGCGAGCCGATGGCTCGCGTCGTAGCCGTCCGCAAGCTTGCGCAGGCGCAACCGGCTACCGTCGTGCTGGACGATCTCGATCACCTCGCCGGGTTCGTAATCGGCGGCGATCGGTTCCCGGTGCGGCATGAAATCGAGCCGATTGACTGCGTCGTTGTGTTCCCGCACGTAGTCATAGCTCTTTGTGCTGCCGGGATGGTTGTTGAACGCGACGCACGGGCTCAGCACGTCGATCAAAGCCGCTCCGCGGTGGCTCAAAGCGCCCCTGATCAGCGGCACGAGCTGGTCCTTGTCCCCTGAGAAGCTGCGTGCGACATAGGTCGCACCAAGCTGCAATGCCAGCGCTACCATGTCAATCGGTGCATCGCGATTAATTGCACCGCGCTTGGCCTTCGAGCCGAGATCGGCGGTCGCAGAAAACTGTCCCTTGGTGAGGCCGTACACGCCGTTGTTCTCGACGATGTAGGTCATGTTGACGCCACGCCGGATCAGGTGGGCGAACTGGCCAAGTCCGATTGAAGCGGAGTCGCCGTCGCCCGACACGCCGAGGTAAAGCAAGTCCCGATTGGCCAGGTTGGCACCGGTCAGCACCGACGGCATCCGACCGTGCACCGAGTTGAAGCCGTGTGAAGCGCCAAGGAAATAGTCCGGCGTTTTCGACGAGCAGCCGATGCCGGACAGCTTGGCCACGCGATGCGGCTCGATCGCCAGCTCCCAGCACGCCTGCACGATTGCGGCGGAGATCGCGTCGTGGCCGCAGCCGGCGCACAACGTGGATATTTTTCCTTCGTAGTCGCGACGCGTGTACCCGAGCTTGTTGGCAGGCAGGGTGGGGTGGCGCAGCTTCGGTTTGCTCAGGTACGTCATTGAAATTCCTATGCGGCCTTGCCTGATTTCAACGGCAGAACATTGGTGCCGTGCGCGCGTGATGCGATCGCCTTGACGATAAAGCGCGCGGTGATCGGCGTGCCGTCGTAATGCAGGACCGGCACCAGTCGGGCCGGATCGATCTGTAGTTCGTTGATCAGCATCGAACGCAGCTGGCCGTCGCGGTTCTGTTCGACGACATATACCGTTTCATGATCGGCAATGAATTTCCTGACCGACGGTGGAAACGGGAACGCCCGTACTCGCAAACGATCCAGATGCACGCCCTGCAACTGCAGTTCGGAGAGCGCTTCGTTCATCGACGGGCTGGTCGATCCGTAGTAGATCACTCCCTGCGAAGTCTTCTGCGCCGCGGCTTCAATGATTGGCTGCGGCACGAGCTTCGATGCGGTCGCAAACTTCTTCAGCAACCGCTCCATGTTGTACAGGTAGTCCGGGCCGGCTTCCGAGTAGCGCGCGTAGGCATCCTTGGTCGAGCCGCGTGTGAAATAAGCCCCGCGTGTAGGGTGCGTGCCCGGCAGCGAACGGTAAGGCACGCCGTCGCCATCGACGTCGAGGTAGCGCCCGAAATCGCGCCCCGACTCGAATTCCGCTTCGGTCATCACCTTGCCACGGTCATAGCGGCGAGAATCGTCCCACTTCAAGGGTGCGCTGAGGCGGTGATTCATTCCGATATCCAAATCGGTCATCAGGAAAATCGGCGTTTGCAACCGTTCGGCGAGATCAAGCGCGGTCGCAGCGAACTCGAAGCACTCGTGCGGATCCTCGGGGAACAGCAGCACGTGCTTGGTGTCACCATGCGAGGCGTAGGCGCAGGCCAGCAAGTCGGACTGTTGCGTGCGGGTCGGCATGCCGGTCGATGGCCCGCCACGCTGGACGTCGATGATCAGCGCCGGCACTTCGGCGAAGTACGCAAGGCCTATGAACTCGCTCATCAGCGAAATGCCGGGACCAGAGGTGGCAGTGAACGATCGTGCTCCATTCCACGCCGCGCCGATCACGATCCCGATCGACGCCAGTTCGTCCTCGGCCTGCACGATCGCGAACTTGTTGGTGCCGGTTGCCTTGTCGACCCGGTACTTATTGCAATACTTCTGAAACGCCTCGGCCAGCGACGACGACGGTGTAATCGGATACCAGGCGCACACCGTTGCGCCGCCATAGACGCATCCGAGCGCTGCCGCAGCGTTGCCTTCGATGAAGATGCGATCACCGACCGCATCGCGCCGCTCGACTCTGAGGTCGAGCGTGTCTTCGAGACGTTCGCGCGCATGATGCAGCCCCGTCATGAAGGCATCGAGATTCGGCTTGATCAGCCGGTCCTTGCCCTTGTATTGCTCGCCTAGCAGCTGCGCGATCACTTCCGGGTCGATGCCGAGCAGCGACGTCAGCACTCCGACATACATGATGTTCTTGAGCAACTGCCGCTCTTTCGCATCCGAATATTTGCTTGCAGCCATCTCGGTCAGCGGCACACCGATCAGATTGATGTCACCGCGAACTCTGCCGGCGGCGATCGGCTTGGTGCTGTCGTACATCAGATACCCGCCAGGCTCGATCTCGGCGATGTCCTTTTCCCACGTCTGCGGGTTCATCGAAACCATCAGATCGACGCCGCCTCGGCGTCCCAGATGACCCTGCTCCGTCACCCGGACTTCATACCACGTCGGTAGCCCCTGAATGTTCGACGGAAAAATGTTCCGTGGTGATACAGGAACACCCATGCGCAGGATGCTGCGCGCGAACAGCTCGTTGGCTGACGCCGAGCCGGAACCGTTGACGTTGGCGAACTTGACGACGAAGTCGTTGACGGCGTTGATGCGTGACGTGCGCTTCGCCGCCGCGTCACTGTCGCGCGCGTTCATGCTGCCACCTTTTGGCGGGGCCGGCAGCCGCGCCCGGCCTCCGTCATTTCGAGCAGAAACTTCTGCATGTCCCATGCGCCGGTCGGGCAGCGTTCCGCGCATAGCCCGCAGTGCAGGCACACGTCTTCGTCCTTCACCATCACGCGGCCCGTCTTCAGCGGCCCCGAGACATATAGGTCCTGCTCCAAATCAAGCGCGGGGGCGCGCAGCCTGGGCCGCAGATCTGCTTCGTCGGCATTGAAGATGAAATTGATGCAGTCGGTCGGGCAGATATCGACGCACGCATCGCATTCGATACAGAGCTGGGCCGTAAAGACGGTCTGCACATCGCAATTCAGGCAGCGCTGCGCCTCCTTCCATGCTGTCGCCGGATCGAAGCCGAGCTCGACCTCGACCTTGATATTGCGCAGCACCTGATTGACGTCGCGCCACGGAACCTTGTAGCGCTCATCGTTAGCCACTTCGTTGTCGTAGCTCCATTCGTGAATACCCATTTTCTGCGACAGCAGTGTCACGCCGGGAGCGGGGCGCTGACGCACGTCTTCCCCGTGCAGCAGTTTGTCGATCGAAATTGCGGCATCGTGGCCGTGCGCGACGGCCCAGATGATGTTCTTGGGGCCGAGAGCAGAATCGCCGCCGAAGAACACGTGCGGAATCGACGACTGAAGGGTTATCTTGTCCAGAACGGGCATGCCCCAGTCGTCGAACGCTATGCCTGAGTCGCGCTCGATCCAGGGAAAAGCGTTTTCCTGGCCCACCGCTATCAGTACTTCATCGCACTCGTGGACGACTTCGGCTTCGCCGGTGGCGACCAGTGAGCGCCGGCCTTTGTCGTCAAAGACCGCCTTGACCTTCTCAAAGCTCATTCCTGTCAAGCGGCCAGCGTCATGCAGGAACCTCTTTGGCACCAGGTAGTTGAGAATCGGGATGCCCTCATGCATCGCATCTTCCTTCTCCCACGGCGACGCCTTCATTTCCTCGAAGCCTGAGCGCACGATCACCTTTACATCATCGCCGCCCAGCCGCTTCGACGTGCGGCAGCAATCCATCGCGGTGTTGCCGCCGCCAAGTACGATGACCCGCCTGCCGATTTTATCGACATGGCCGAATGACACCGACGACAGCCAGTCGATGCCGACATGAATTTTCGCCGCCGCTTCCTTGCGCCCCGGAAGGTCCAGATCGCGCCCGCGCGGCGCACCCGAGCCGACGAACACGGCGTCGTAGTTTTCCGCCAGCAGCGCCTTCATCGAATCGATCCTGGCGCCGCCGCGAAACTCGACGCCGAGCCCGAGTATGTAGCCGGTTTCCTCGTCGATAACTTCCTCGGGCAGTCGAAAGCGCGGGATTTGCGTGCGGATCATGCCGCCGGCCTGCGGGTCCTGGTCGAAAACGGTGACTGCGTATCCGAGCGGCGCGAGATCCCGCGCCACAGTCAGCGATGCCGGGCCGCCGCCGACGCAGGCGACGCGTTTTCCGTTCATCGGCACTCGCCGTCTCGGAAGCCGCTTCGCAATATCGTCGTCCTTGTAGTCGGCGGCGACGCGCTTGAGCCGGCAGATCGCAACCGGTTCGGGTTTTTCGGCTTGTTTCTGCTCCACCCGGCCACGGCGGCAGGCGGGCTCGCACGGCCTGTCACATGTGCGGCCCAGAATTCCCGGAAATACGTTGGATTTCCAGTTGACCATGTAGGCGTCGGTGTAACGCCCGGCGGCGATCAGCCTGATGTACTCGGGAACCGGAGTGTGCGCGGGACAGGCCCACTGGCAGTCAACAACGTGATGGAAGTAATCCGGGTTTCGAATGTCGGTCGGCTGCACGCCGCCTCCTTCATCAACGCACTGGCCGCAGTGTATGCCGCTGCTCGCAGAAGTGAGCAGCGGGGGCGTTCGGTGCAGCACCGATGCTACAAGGGAGTGGCCCCAGACGCAGTTATCAACAACGCCAGTGGTAGCATGCACCCTCTCCGCGCACCGAATGATCGGAATAGCGGTGAAAGAGGGCAGCACCACCGGAAACCGGACATGCTGTCGCCGCCGGGCCCGCTTCGTACGGGTTGGCAGCACTTTGAACGAGAAACTCGTTTCGGAGGATGAAGGACGATGATGAAGCAACTGCAGGGTAGTTCATACCTGTTCGGCGGCAATGCACCGTACGTCGAGGAGCTGTACGAGCGCTATCTCGACAATCCAAAATCCGTTCCCGACAAATGGCGCGCGTACTTCGACCAGCTGCAGCTGGTTCCCGCGGCTGATGGTTCACCCGACTCGCGCGACGTAGCGCACGCCCCGATCGTCGAGTCGTTCGCGCAGCGTGCGAAGGCGAACGCCTTTGCACCGAAGGTTGCTTCGAGCGACCTGTCGGTGGCGCGCAAGCAGGTTCACGTGCAGTCGATCATCGCGGCGTATCGGTTTCTCGGCAATCGCTGGGCGAATCTGGATCCGCTGCAGCGCCGCGAGCGGCCGCCGATTCCAGAGCTCGAGCCCGGATTCTACGACCTGACCGAAGCCGACATGGACACCGAGTTTTCAGCGGCCAACACCTACTTCGGCCAGGAGCAGATGACGTTGCGCGAGATCGTCAAGGCCTTGCGCGAGACATACTGCGGCTCGATCGGTGCCGAGTACATGTATGTGTCCGATCCGACGCAGAAGCGCTGGGTGCAGCAGCGGCTCGAATCGATTCGATCGACGCCCTCGTTCAGAGCAGAGCAGAAGATAGAGATTCTCGGCCGACTGACTGCCGCCGAAGGGCTCGAGCGGTATCTGCACACCAAGTACGTCGGCCAGAAGCGCTTCTCGCTTGAGGGCAGCGAAAGCTTCATCGCGGCGATGGACGAGCTGGTCCAGCGCGCAGGTGTCAGCAGCGTGCAGGAAATCGTCATCGGGATGGCGCACCGCGGGCGGCTCAACGTGCTGGTCAATATTCTCGGCAAGATGCCGCAGGACCTGTTTGCGGAATTCGAGGGCAAGCCGCCCTCGGAGCTGCCGTCGGGCGACGTCAAGTATCACAACGGATTTTCGAGCGATATCTCAACGCCGGGCGGCCCGGTACACCTGTCGCTGGCATTCAATCCGTCGCACCTGGAGATCGTCAACCCGGTGGTCGAGGGATCGGTGCGCGCGCGGCAGGAGCGGCGCGGCGACCGCGAAGGCGACACGGTGCTGCCGGTGCTTGTGCACGGCGATGCGGCATTCGCTGCGCAGGGTGTCGTGATGGAAACGCTGAACCTGGCGCAGACGCGCGGTTACGGCACCGGCGGCACGATTCATATCGTCATCAACAACCAGATCGGATTCACCACATCCGATCCACGCGATACGCGTTCGACGCTTTACTGCACCGACGTTGTCAAGATGATCGAAGCGCCGGTGTTCCATGTGAACGGCGACGATCCGGAAGCCGTCGTGCTGGTCACGCAGCTGGCGATGGATTTCAGGCAGGAGTTCAACTCGGACATCGTTATCGATATCGTCTGCTTCCGCCGTCTCGGTCACAACGAGCAGGACACGCCGGCGATCACTCAGCCGTTGATGTACAAAAAAATTGCAGAGCATCCGGGAACGCGCAAAGTCTATGCGGACAAGCTGGCCACGCAAGGCACGATCTCTGCGGAGCACGGCGACCAGCTGGTCAAGGACTTTCGCGCCGCGATGGACGAGGGGCGTAGCACCTCCGACCCCGTGCTCACCAACTACAAGAGCAAGTACGCGGTCGACTGGTCGCTCTATCTGAACCGCAAATGGACCGACAGTGCCGATACCGCTGTGCCGCTCGCGGAGCTGAAGCGGCTAGGCGAGCGTATCGCGACCATTCCGTCGAACTTCAAGCTGCATCCGCTGGTCGAGAAGTTGATCGCAGATCGGCGGTCGATGGCCGAAGGAAAGCTGCCGCTCGACTGGGGCATGGCCGAACATCTGGCATATGCCACGCTGCTTTCGAGCGGGTATCCGGTTCGCATCACCGGGCAGGACACTGCGCGCGGCACGTTCTCCCACCGGCACGCCGTGCTGCACGATCAGAACCGCGAGAAATTTGACGAAGGCAACTACACGCCGCTGGAAAACGTCGCCGACGGACAGGCGCCGTTTACGGTGATCGATTCGGTGCTGTCCGAAGAGGCGTGTGTTGGTTTCGAGTATGGGTACTCGACCGCGGAACCGAACGCACTGGTAATTTGGGAGGCGCAGTTCGGGGACTTCGTCAACGGCGCGCAGGTCGTGATCGATCAGTTCATCTCGTCGGGCGAAGTTAAATGGGGCCGCCAGTCGGGACTGACATTGATGCTGCCGCACGGCTACGAAGGGCAGGGTCCTGAGCATTCGTCGGCGCGGCTCGAGCGGTTCCTTCAACTCGCAGCCGACAACAACATGCAGGTCGTGCAGCCCACGTCGGCTGCGCAGATTTTTCACCTGTTGCGGCGGCAGATGATCCGGCTGTTCCGAAAGCCGCTGGTGATCATGACCCCGAAATCGCTGTTGCGTGCAAAGGATGCGAGTTCGGATCTGTCCGAGCTGGCCAAAGGCGAGTTCCGCACCGTGATCGGCGAAGTCGATTCCAAGATCGACGTCAAGAGCGTGACGCGCGTGATCGGTTGCTCGGGCAAGGTCTATTACGACCTGGTCAATGCGCGGCGCGAGCGCGAGGAAGGCAATGTCGCAATCTTCCGCATCGAACAGCTGTATCCGTTCCCGCACAAGGCACTGGCGGCTGAGCTGAAGCGCTATCCGTCCGCCACCGAGATTGTCTGGTGCCAGGACGAACCGGCCAATCAGGGTCCTTGGTTCTATGTCCAGCACCACATTCTGGAGAACATGACCGATGGCCAGAAGCTTGCGTACGCCGGCCGGACGGCGTCGGCATCGCCCGCGGTTGGCTACTACGCCAAGCACGCCGAGCAGCAGAAAGCGCTGATCGAGCAGGCGTTCGGCAAGCTCAAGGGCCTGGTGCTCAACCGATAAGGCGGAATGTGAATGCGCATCGTTGAAGTCAAAGTTCCGCAGCTGTCGGAATCGGTCGCCGAAGCGACGTTGCTGCAATGGAAGAAACAGCCGGGCGATGCGGTCGCGATCGACGAGACGCTGATCGAAATCGAAACCGACAAGGTCGTGCTCGAGGTGCCTGCGCCTGCAGCCGGCGTGATGGCGGAGATCGTCAAGCCCGACGGCAGCACCGTGCAGGCCGGCGAGCTGATCGCGAAGCTCGATACGGACGGCAAGGCGACGGCCGCTGTCAAGCAGGCACCACCTTCCGCAGCGGCCAAGCAGGCGCCTGT
>JBGTEW010000091.1:0-3394 GCA_041747615.1 Burkholderiaceae bacterium
CTCTGACCGTGTGGCCGTGGGACTGGCACCCGCGTGCGTGAAGACATGTCCGACCGGAGCGCTGCAGTTCGGCTCCAAGACCGACATGGTCGCGCGCGGTGAAAAGAGAGTTGGTGATCTGAAGGAGCGCGGCTTCCAGCAGGCCGGTCTGTACAACCCGCAGGGCGTCGGCGGCACGCATGTGATGTATGTGCTGCAGCACGCGGACAGGCCGGGCTTGTACAACAACCTGCCAACCGATCCGACGATCAGCCCGTGGGTCAGCCTGTGGAAGGGAATCGCCAAGCCGTTAATGGCACTGGCGCTTGGCGTCGCAGCACTCGGCGCGTTCTTCCACTACGTTACGCGCGGACCGAAGGAAGTGGTCGAGCCGACAGACGCCGACGGTCGCACCACACGCCACGATAGGGAGGTCTGAGATGGCGGTAGTGATGAGCAGTGGGGAAATCCGACGCTACGACGCGAACGAACGCCTGAATCACTGGGCGGTGGCGATTCTGTTCGTTCTGCTCGCGGCGTCGGGGCTTGCGTTTTTCCATCCGGCGTTCTGGTTTCTGAGCGCGCTGCTGGGAGGAGGAACGTGGGCGCGCATCCTGCACCCGTTTCTGGGCGTGCTGATGTTCGTGCTGTTTCTGTTCATGATGGCGCGCTACTGGACCGACAACAAGATCCAGCCCCACGACCGCGAATGGAGCAGGCACCTGGCTGACGTCGTAGGTAATCGCGATCATGACTTGCCTGCGATCGGCAAGTACAACGCCGGACAAAAGTGGCTGTTCTGGGTCATGGTTGTCACGATGGTGTTGCTGATCGTCTCCGGCATCATCATGTGGCGCCCGTACTTTGCGGATTCGTTTGCGATCAACATCGTTCGCATCGCCGCGGTCGTGCACGCGATCGCTGCGTTCATCCTGATCCTCGGCATCATCGTTCATATCTACGCCGGCGTGTTCTGGGTTGCCGGATCCCTGCGGGCGATGACGCGCGGGACGGTCTCGCATGCCTGGGCGCGGCACCATCATCCGCTGTGGTACCGGCGCATGACCGGCGGCGGCGAATAGCTGGCAGGAAGTCGCAACAAAGCGGCAGGAGCAATCCTGCCGCTTTTTTCTTTACGATGAGGTATGGCAACCCCGATCATCACCGATGGCAGTACCGATCGCGCACGCAAGGTGCCGCGCGTCGTGCTGCCGACCCGAGCCGATATCTTTGCCGAGCGCGCGGCGCGTTTTGATAGCCTCGCCGCCGGCAGTTCGATGGGCGGCTATCTGCAATTGATGGCGAAAGTGGCGCGCGCGCAGCAAACGGCGTTACTCAGCCGAATAGCCGAACCTGTGCCGGAAACTGCGATGGCGGCGAGCCGGGACTACGGCATGCCGCCGCTGTCGGCGCAGTCGCACGAGCGCTCGCCACAGTGGCGTGCCGACCTCGCGGACATCGTGAACGCAGTCAGAACGCAATCCGCCACCGGCGTGCTCGCCGCTCTTGAGGCGCTGGACGCTCTGGAAGACGTCGCCAAGGAGTCACTGGCAGACCGCGTCCTGGCCGGTACGTCGCTCGACGATGAGGCCGCGCTGGTACCTTTCGCCGGCGCGGCATTGCAGACGTATTTCAGCCGCCTTGCCGCCACCCTTGACGTTGCTTCAGTCGAGCACTGCGACGTACCGAGCATCTGCCCCGCGTGTGCTTCGCGCCCGGTCGCGAGTGTGTTGCGCATTGGGGGCGAGCAGGCGAACTTGCGCTATCTGGTCTGTTCGCTGTGTGCGACTGAGTGGAACGTGTCACGCATTCAGTGCACGTCATGCGACACCGACAAGGGCGTCAAATACCTGGTGTTGCAGGCGGAGGGCAAGTCCGAATCCGACGCTGCGGCCCGCGCCGAGATCTGTGACGAGTGCAAGAGTTATCTGAAGATCTTCTACCAGGAAAAGGATCCGCACCTGGACCCGACGGTCGATGATCTGGCCACGCTGGCGCTCGATTTGCTGGTCGACGAGCAGGGCTATCTGCGCTCGGGGCCTAACCTGTTGTTTCATCCGGGTAGCTCTTAGATGCCTGACTTGACTCTGCCCGGTGCGGGCGAATCAAGCGGATCGAATCTCACATCTCGGCCCACTGCAGAGACTCGCCTGCCGGCCGTCGATCGGCTGCTGGCGTCGCCGCAGCTGGCTGAGCTTGCAGCCGAGCACGGCGCCCTGCTGGTCAAGCGTGCTGTGCAGCAGGTGCTGACCTACCATCGTGCCGCGATCCGCTCGGGCGCCACGGTCCCCAGCAGCGAAACATTGATCGCACAAACGCAGTCGAGCGTTGCCCGCAGCAGCGTTTCAAGATTGAGCCCGGTGTTCAATCTGAGCGGCACCGTGATCCATACGAACCTTGGCCGATCGTTGATGGCGGAAGAGGCGGTCGCTGCGGTCGGCGCGGCGATGCGCAGCTATACGACGCTCGAGTACGACACTGCCGGTGGCTACCGCGGTGATCGGGACCATATCGTCGAAGACCTGCTGCGCGAACTGACCGGTGCCGAGGCGGCGACCGTGGTCAATAACAATGCCGCCGCGGTGCTGCTTTCGCTGAAGGCGCTTGCCGCGCGCAGGGAAGCGATCATCTCGCGCGGAGAACTGATCGAGATCGGCGGCGCATTCCGGATGCCCGACATCATGAAGGCGGCCGGCTGCAAATTGGTCGAGGTGGGTACAACCAATCGCACCCATGCGCGCGATTACGAGGACGCCTGCGGGCCGAAGACCGGGCTGATCGTCAAGGCTCATTGGTCCAATTATGCGATCACCGGCTTCACGGCGACCGTCGACGATGCGGCGCTGGCACAGATTGCGCATGCGCACGGTGTGCCCTACATGGTGGATCTGGGTGCTGGCGCCCTGATTGATCTGGCCGCCTACGGACTGCCGCAGGAGCCGCTGCCGCAGCAGTCGCTGCTTGCCGGCGCCGATGTCGTCACCTTTTCCGGCGACAAGCTGCTGGGCGGGCCACAGGCAGGGCTGATCGTCGGCCGCCGGGACGTGATCGCCAGAATCAGGAAAGACCCACTGAAGCGTGCATTGCGCGTTTCGAAGTTGACCATTGCAGCGCTCGAAGCGACCTTGCGGATTTACGCCAGCGGCCACCGGCTCGAGCAGCGGCTGCCGACGCTGGCACTGCTTACCCGCAAGCAGGAAGACATCCGCAGCGCGTGCGCTCGCCTAGCAACCGCGCTGACAGCCGCTCTGGGCGCCCGCTTCACAGTGAGCATCGAGGATTGCGCAAGCCAGATCGGCTCGGGCAGCATGCCGGCCGAACGCCTGCCATCCGCCGCGCTGGTGATTCGCCCGAGCAGCAAGGTGAGCGGCCGCGTGATCGAACGGGTGCAGGACCGGTTACGCGCGCTGCCGAC
>JBGTEW010000092.1:0-7810 GCA_041747615.1 Burkholderiaceae bacterium
CGCACTTTAACCGGAGTATCGAGCAATCCGCGCCGAATTCCGCTGACGACCGCAGCGCATGCGCCCGTGCCGCACGCCAGCGTCTCGCCGGCGCCACGCTCCCACACGCGCAGGCGGACGCAATGCCGATCGACGATCTGCATGAATCCGGCATTGACCCTGTTTCGGAACCGATGATGATGCTCGATCAACGGGCCATCGGTTCCCACCGGAGCGGCATCGACGTCGGCGACCGTTTGCACCGCGTGCGGATTGCCAATCGACATCACCGCGAGCGGCACGGCGTGACCGATATCGAGCGGCCATACGTGTTCGCTGCCCTCAACGACCGGCGTCAGGCCCGTTGTGTCGAAACCCGCGATGGTCGGGTCGAAGTGCGGCGCCCCCATGTCCACGACCACTTCGCCGTTCTCGAGCAGCTGCGGCTCGATGATTCCGGAAAGCGTTTGCACCCGAATCACCGGCTTCGCAGTCAGTCCTTCGTCATGCACGAATTTGACAAAACATCGGGCGCCGTTACCGCATTGTTCGACTTCGCCGCCGTCGCTGTTGAAGATGCGATAACGAAAATCGACGTCCGGTTGTTGCACCCGCTCGACCACCAGAATCTGATCGGCGCCGATCCCGAAACGGCGATCCGCCAGTGCGCGCAACTGCGCGCGCGACAGCTCGATTCGCTGCGCGATTCCATTGAGCATCACGAAATCGTTGCCCGCGCCATGCATCTTCGTGAAGCGCAGCTTCATCGGATCAGGCCGCCGTCGGCGTGCCGGTGGCGCGGCCGTACACGCTCGCCTGTCCGGCGGGACGTGTCTTGAAGCGCCGATGCGTCCACAGGTACTGCTCCGGCATCTTGAGCACCCAGCGCTCGATTTCTCGATTCATGCGCGCCGTGTCGGCCTCGATCGAGTCGCCGGGAAAGTCGGTCCACGGTGGCTCGAAGTGAAGCACGTATCCATCTCCGGTCATCTCGGTCACCGCCATCATCACCCTGGCGCCGACGATGCGCGCGATGCGCGGCACCATCGGGATGGTGGCCGATGGCACGCCGAAGAACGGCACGAAGATCGAATTCGCCTCGCCCAGATCCATGTCGGGCAGGTAGTACAGCGGCAGCCCCTCCTTCACACTTCGAATCACCGTCCGCATATCCGCGCCCTGACGGGCGACGAGCACCGGTTCATTGAAGCGCCGCCGGCCCATCAGCGCCCAGGCATCCCATACCGCGTTGCTCTGCTTCGAGTAGATCGAGATCCCGCGCATCAGTGTGTTGAAGCGGATTCCGCCCGCATCGAGGCCGACAAAGTGCGGGGCAATCATGATCAGCGGCCGGCCGGCCGCCGCCGCCTGCAGATGCTCGAGTCCCTGCACGCGAATCAGTCGTTCGACCGCCTGCCGATCGCCGCACCAAAGCACCGAGTGATCGAGCCCGCTGCGGGCGATGTTGCGAAAGCACTGGCGCCCGATCCGTACGCGCTCCGCTTCGTCGATCGACGGAAAGCACAGCCGAAGATTGGTCAGCGCAATGCGCCGCCGCGGCACGATGATCCACCACAGCAGATCGCCCAGTATGTTGGCAAGTCGAGTGCGCGCACGTTGTGGCCAGTTCATCGTCGCGTTGATCAGCGCGATCGAAAGTCGCGCAGTCAGCCGGCCGATCACGTTGCTCATGCTGCGCCCGCCGGACGCTTGTAGCGGTTGTAGCCCCAAAGGTACTGCGTCGGAGTTTCGCGGATCAGCGCTTCCAGCTCGCGGTTAATCGTTGCCACATCGGTCTCCGGGTCGCCTGTCAGCGGTCGCTGGAGTGGGCGAGTATGAATTCGATATCCGCGGCCGCGCGGCAGACGCTCGCCGTATACGAAGATGACGACTGCGTTGAACTGAGTTGCCAGCCGCACTGGCAGCGTCATCGTGTACGCCGGACGGCCGAAGAACGGCGCCCAGGCGCCGTCGCCGAACGACGGGACCTGGTCCGGCAGGATGCCGACCGCCTCGCCGTTCTTCATCGCTCTTATCAACATGCGGACGCCGCGCAGATCGGCGGGCGCCATGTGCAGATACTCGGCCCGCCGGCCGGAGTCCATCACGTCACGCAACACGCTCTTGCGCGGTACTCGGTACAGCGCGGTCATCGGCCGTCGCAACGGTCCCGCATGCAGCGCATGGCCCTTCGACACAACTTCGAAGCAGCCGAGATGCGGGGTCAGATACAGCGTTGGCCGCCCGGCAATCTGCGCCCCCTGCATCTGCTCGAAACCCGCTGGGTCCACCTTCTTGAACAGGTCGCGCGCCGGCCGCATCCAGATCCAGCTCGCTTCGAACGCCTGCCGGCCGGCCCCGCGCGCAGACTCCGTGATCGTTTCAGGGTCGTCGTACCCTGCACCGGCAAGATTTTCGCGCAGCCGCATGCGATAACTTGGCGCCAGCCGGTACACGGTGCGGCCGAGAAAGCCGCCAAGAAAGTAGACGACCGGCAGCGGCAGCCTCGATACGAGCCAGAGAATGAGCTTTACCACCGCACGAACGAGCTCTCCGCGGGTTCTACTACAATCGCCGCTTCGCCGAGTTAACGACAACTTGCGGGGCGAATCGGGCAAGCATAGCCGAGACAAATACCGCTAAAGCGTCGCACTCCCAAAGTGCGAAGCGCATTTTTAAACGCAACGTTCGCAAGGAGTGCATGATGTCCGGCAATTTTCTGTTTACGTCCGAATCGGTTTCCGAAGGCCATCCCGACAAGGTCTCCGATCAGATTTCCGACGCCATCCTCGACGCGATCCTGGCCCAGGACCCGCGCTCACGGGTCGCCGCCGAAACGCTTTGCAATACCGGCCTGGTCGTGCTGGCAGGCGAGATCACGACCAACGCGCATGTCGATTACATCGAAGTCACGCGCCGCACGATCAAGCGCATCGGCTACGACAACACCGAGTTCGGCATCGACTACAAAGGCTGCGCGGTGCTGGTGGCCTACGACAAGCAAAGCAACGACATCGCGCAGGGCGTCGATCACGCGTCCGACGACTTTCTGAACCAGGGCGCCGGCGACCAAGGCCTGATGTTCGGCTATGCCTGCGACGAGACGCCCGAGCTGATGCCGGCGCCGATCTACTACGCGCACCGGCTGGTCGAGCGCCAGGCCGATCTGCGTCGCGACGGACGAATGCCGTACCTGCGGCCGGACGCCAAGAGCCAGGTCACGATGCGCTACGTAGACGGCAAGCCGCACTCGATCGACACCGTCGTGATCTCATCGCAGCACGCGCCCGAGATGTCGGACGGCAAGGCGATGAAGAAGGAGTTCACCGAGGCGGTGATCGAGCAGATCATCAAGCCGTCGTTGCCACCCGAGTGGCTGAAGAACACGCGCTACCTGGTGAATCCGACCGGCCGCTTCGTCGTCGGTGGTCCCCACGGTGACTGCGGGCTGACGGGCCGCAAGATCATCGTCGACACTTACGGCGGCGCCTGTCCGCATGGCGGCGGCGCGTTTTCCGGCAAGGATCCGTCAAAGGTCGATCGCTCGGCCGCGTATGCCGCGCGCTATGTAGCGAAAAACGTTGTCGCAGCCGGCCTGGCAAGGCAATGCCAGATACAGGTCGCCTATGCGATCGGCATCGCCGATCCGATGAACATCACCGTGTACACCGAAGGCACGGGCGTCATTCCGGATGCCGAGATCAGCAAACTGGTGGCTGCCCACTTCGATCTGCGTCCCAGGGGAATCGTGCAAATGCTTGACCTGTTGCGGCCCATTTACGAGAAGACCGCGGCCTATGGACATTTCGGCCGCGACGAGCCCGAGTTCACATGGGAGCGCACCGACCGCGCGGCGCTGCTCGCGGATGCGGCGGGGATCAAGCGCAAAGCAGGAGAAGTCGTCGCAGCCTAAAACAGCCCAACAATGCGCCCGTCGTCATCGACATCGATCGCGGCCGACGACGGCTGCGCAGGCAAGCCCGGCATCGTCAGGATGTCGCCGCAGATCAGCACGATGAACTCGGCGCCGGCGGCAAGCCGCACCTCGCGGATGTTCAGCGCATGACCACTGGGCGCGCCGCGCAGCTGTGGATCAGTCGAGAACGAGTACTGCGTCTTCGCGATGCATACCGGATAGTGGCCGTAACCCTGATCGTGCAGCTCCCGCAGGCGCGCGCGCACCTTGGAGTCCGCGATGACCTCGCTGGCGCCATAGATCTTCTTCGCGACCGCTTCGGCCTTCTGCCACAACGTATCGCCGTCTTCGTAGACAAAGCGCATGTCGGCCGGCGTCGTCTCGGCAATCCTGACCACGGTGTGCGCAAGTTCCCCGGCACCTTTCCCGCCGTCAGCCCAGTGGCGTGCCACCACCAGAGGCACTTCATGATGCGCCAGCTTGCGCTTTAGCAGCGCGAGCTCGGATTCGGTGTCATGCGTGAAGTGGTTGACTGCGACAATGCACGGCAGCCCGTAATGATTGCGAACGTTGTTGATATGGCGCTCGAGGTTTGCGATTCCTTTTTCCAGTCGCGCCAGATTCTCGGTCTGCAGTGCCTTGACCTCGGCGCCGCCGTGGTACTTCAGCGCGCGCACGGGGGCGACCAGCACGACCACGTCCGGCCGCAGGCCGGACTTGCGGCACTTGATGTCGATGAACTTCTCGGCACCCAGGTCGGCGCCGAAGCCGGCTTCGGTTACGACATAGTCGGCCAGTCTCAGCGCAGTTCGCGTGGCGATCACCGAGTTGCAGCCATGCGCGATGTTGGCGAACGGGCCGCCATGGATGAACGCCGGGTTGTTCTCCAGCGTCTGCACCAGGTTCGGCCTGATCGCGTCGCGCAGCAGCGCGGTCATCGCCCCCTGCGCCTGCAGCTGGCTCGCGACGATCGGTTGCTGGTCGCGCGTGTAGCCGACGACGATGCGGCCGATGCGCTGCTTCAGATCGGCAAGGTCGTGCGCCAGGCACAGGATTGCCATGATCTCCGAAGTGACGACGATGTCGAAGCCGTCCTGCCGCGGATAGCCGTTGCCCGGGCCACCGAGTGCGACCGTGATGTCGCGCAAGGCGCGATCGTTCATGTCCATCACGCGGCGCCAGGTGATGCGGCGCAGATCGAAGCCGAGCGGGTTGCCGTGGTGGATCTGGTTGTCGATCAGCGCGGCGAGCAGGTTGTGCGCGAGAGCGATCGCGTTGAAGTCGCCGGTGAAGTGCAGGTTGATGTCCTCCATCGGCACCACCTGCGCATAACCGCCGCCGGCGGCGCCGCCCTTCATACCGAACACCGGGCCGAGCGCGGGCTCGCGCAGGCAGACGATCGCCCGCTGGCCGATGCGGTTGAGCGCATCCACCAGCCCCACCGTCGTCGTCGACTTGCCCTCGCCGGCGGGGGTCGGGCTGATCCCGCTCATCAGGATCAGCTTGCCATCGGGTTGCCCTTCAAGGCTTGCGATGTGCGCAAGTGAGAGCTTGGCCTTGTAGCGGCCGTAGGGCTCGAGCTCACTCTCCGGGATTTGCAGGCGGTCACGCGCCAGCTCGACGATCGGCCGCAGGGTCGCGCGTTGCGCGATTTCGATGTCGCTCAGCATGACGCGATGATTCGGGGCATCTGGGGCTCCTCTGGCCGAACGCGCTGTCCGGCAAACCAACTCCAGCAGGAGTGCCTTTATACTTGCGTTGCTTCGAGGAGCGTTGCGACAGACGTCGTGTCTGCCAGGCTCGAGGCGGCTGGTCCATCCGGCTCGTATCAACGGCGCTCGCGAACCCTTTGCAAAGGAGCGCGGGATGAGCGCCGTACTTAAACCCCCTGAAAAATCGAAAACCGGCGACTCCGTTGTCGCCGACCTTGCGCTGGCCGACTGGGGCCGCAAGGAAATCCGCGTTGCCGAAACCGAAATGCCGGGGCTGATGGCGATTCGCGACGAATACGCGAGCCAGCAGCCGCTGCGCGGCGCGCGCATTACCGGCTCGCTGCACATGACGATTCAAACCGCCGTGCTGATCGAGACCCTGCAAGCGCTGGGCGCCGAAGTGCGCTGGGCGAGCTGCAATATCTTCTCGACGCAGGACCACGCGGCGGCTGCGATCGCAGCCAGCGGCACCGCCGTGTTTGCAGTCAAGGGCGAATCACTGGCCGACGACTGGGACTACACGCACCGCATCTTCGAGTGGCCGGACAGTGGCTACAGCAACATGATCCTGGATGACGGCGGCGACGCGACATTGCTGTTGCATCTCGGCAGCAAGGCCGAGCAGGATGCCAGCGTGACCTCGCACCCCGGAAGCGAAGAAGAGGAGTTCCTGTTCGCATCGATCAAGGCGAAGCTGAAGAAAGAGCCCGCGTGGTACTCGACCCGGCTCGCAAAGATCAAGGGCGTCACCGAAGAGACGACGACCGGCGTCAAGCGCCTGTATCAGATGGCCAAGGAAGGGCGCCTCGCGTTTCCCGCGATCAACGTCAACGACTCGGTGACGAAGAGCAAGTTCGACAATTTGTACGGCTGCCGCGAATCGCTGGTCGATGGCATCAAGCGCGCGACCGATGTGATGATCGCCGGCAAGGTGGCCGTAGTGGCCGGCTATGGCGACGTCGGCAAGGGCTCGGCGCAGGCACTGCGCGCGCTGTCGGCGCAGGTGTGGGTCACGGAGATCGATCCGATATGCGCGCTGCAGGCGGCGATGGAAGGCTATCGAGTGGTCACGATGGACTACGCCGCCGACAAGGCAGACATCTTCGTTACCGCGACCGGCAACTTTCATGTGATCACGCATGACCACATGCTGAAGATGAAGGACCAGGCGATCGTCTGCAACATCGGCCACTTCGACAACGAGATCGATATCGCCGGCGTCAAGCAATACACCTGGGAGAACATCAAGCCGCAGGTCGATCACATCATTTTCCCGGATGGCAAGCGGATCATCCTGCTGGCTGAAGGCCGACTGGTGAATCTGGGTTGCGGTACCGGACACCCCAGCTATGTGATGTCGAGCTCGTTTGCCAATCAGGTCATTGCGCAGATCGAGCTGTTCACGAACACCGATAACTATCCGGTCGGCGTGTACGTGCTGCCGAAGCATCTGGACGAGAAAGTCGCACGCTTGCAACTGAAAAAACTGAACGCTCAGTTGAGCGAACTCTCGGATGCGCAGGCGCGTTATATCGGCGTCGACAAACAAGGGCCATATAAGCCCGATCACTACAGGTACTAAATATGAAGCCCGATGGCGCCTCACTACGTTCGCTGCCCCCCGCGGGGGCGCGTCAGTCCCTTGGGGCGGCCCGGCGGAACTGACATGCGCCTACTTCTGGTTTGGATCCTGAACGCGATTGCGCTGCTGGCGGTCGCGTATCTGTATCCGGGAGTGCAGATTCAGGACTGGCAGGCGGCAGCCGTGGCAGCGCTGGTGCTGGGATTGGTCAATGCAGTGATCAAGCCGATCCTGATCATCTTGACCCTGCCGGTCACGATACTCACGCTGGGCCTGTTCCTGCTGGTGATCAATGCACTGCTGTTCTGGGCTGTGGCGTCTCTGCTGCCTGGTTTCAATGTCGGCGGGTTCGGCGCAGCGTTTCTCGGGGCACTTCTGTACAGCGTCATCACCTGGCTGCTGTCGATGCTGCTCCCGGACAAGAAATAGGCACACGCATTGACTGTCGGCACGAGCATCAGCTTCGAGCTGTTCCCGCCCCGCACACCCGAAGGCACCGAGAAACTGCGTGCGGTGCGGGCGCAGCTCGCTCAGCTGCGGCCCGACTATTTCTCAGTTACTTTCGGCGCCGGCGGGTCGACCAAGGAAGGCACCTGGAACACCGTGATGGAAATGCATCAC
>JBGTEW010000093.1:0-3235 GCA_041747615.1 Burkholderiaceae bacterium
CCGGTGGTGACGACATTCATGCGCTGGACCGGGCTCGCGGCAGGCTGTTTTGTGTTCTGCACACGGTCGGCATTCGAAGCAGCAGGAGGATGGGACGAGCGGCTGTTCGCCGCCGAAGAGATCGCGCTCAGCATCGCGTTGAAACGGATCGGGCGCTTTACGATCCTGCGCGAACCCGTATTGACGTCAGGCCGCAAGCTGCGCACTTACTCGGGCATCGAAGTGCTGCGGATCATGGGCAGGCTCGCGTTGGGTGGCCGCAAGATACTCCAGTGCCGCGACCATCTGGGCCATTGGTACGACCCGCGGCGCAAGGATCCGGCGCCGGATCGAACGTATCTATCGAGTTAGCGTTCGACAGCGAGCGCAACGCCCATGCCGCCGCCGATGCAAAGCGCGGCCACACCCTTCTTCGCGTCGCGCCGCTTCATCTCGTGCAACAACGTCACCAGGATGCGAGCGCCCGATGCTCCGATCGGATGGCCGAGTGCGATGGCCCCGCCGTTGACGTTGATCTTGGCGCTCATTTTCTCGTTATCCCAACCCATGTCTTTATTGACCGCACATGCCTGCGCCGCAAATGCTTCATTGATTTCCATCACGTCGAGCTGATCCGCGCTCCAGCCCGCTTTCTTCAGCGCCTTGCGCGAGGCCGGCGCCGGCCCCATTCCCATGACCTTCGGATCGACTCCGGTCGAGGCGAACGACTTGATCCGTGCCAGCGGCGTCAGCCCCAGCTCCTTTGCCTTCGCCTCCGACATCACCAGCAGTGCGGCGGCGCCGTCGTTCAGCCCCGACGCGTTGCCCGCGGTCACACTGCCCTGTTTGTCGAAAGCCGGCCGAAGCCCTGACAACGCCTCTGCGTTGGTCTTGCGATTGACGAACTCGTCGGTATCGAACAAAACCGGATCACCCTTCCTCTGCGGAATCGGCACCGCAACGATCTCCTCCTTGAAGCGGCCGGCATCCTGCGCAGAGGCAGCCTTCTGCTGCGACGCCAGCGCAAAAGTGTCCTGGGTTGCGCGATCGATGTTGTGCTCCTTCGCGACGTTCTCCGCGGTAATGCCCATGTGGTACTGGTTGTAGACATCCCATAGACCGTCGATGATCATGCTGTCGATGATCTTGGCATCGCCCATCCGGTAGCCATCGCGAGAACCCTGCATCACGTGCGGCGACGCGCTCATGTTCTCCTGACCGCCGGCTACGACGATCTCGGCGTCGCCGTTGGCGATCGCCTGTGCCGCCAGCATCACCGCCTTCAGACCCGAGCCGCAGACCTTGTTGATCGTCATCGCGGGCACCGTGACCGGCAACCCGGCCTTGATCGATGCCTGGCGCGCCGCGTTCTGCCCGACCCCCGCTGTCAACACCTGCCCCATGATCACTTCATCCACCTGTTCGGCCTTCACGCCTGCGCGCTTCAGTACTTCGCTGATCACCAGCGCGCCCAGATCGGATGCGGGAATTTTTGCCAGCGACCCGCCGAACTTGCCGATCGGCGTACGCGCCGCTGCCACGATGACTGCACTGCTCATTGCGATTTCTCCTAGGCCTTTTCCTGAACGTAGCGCCCGGGCGCACGCTCGATCACTTTGTACTTCGCATTGCCGAAGCTTTTCGGAGCGGCTTTTTTCGCGCCGCCGAACTGCGCCAGCCACTTGCTCCAATCGGTCCACCAGCTTCCCGGCTGTTCGGATGCGGCGACGAGCCACGCATCCGGATCCGCGGGCAGCCTGCCGTCTGCGCCCGTCCAGTAGCTCCGCTTGTTCTTCGATGGCGGGTTGATGCTACCGGCGATATGCCCACTGGCGCCGAGCACGAAGCGCAGCGGCGCTTTACCCGATCCCGGCAGCAGCCGCGCCGATGCGTATGCGGCTTTCCACGGAACGATATGGTCCTCGCGCGCCGCGAAGACATACGTCGGCGCCTTGATTGAGTTCAGATCGATGGGCTCGCCGCAACAACTGAGCTTGCCTGGAACCCGCAGATTGTTCTCGAGATACATGTTGCGCAGATACCAGGCGTACATCGGTCCGGGAAGATTCGTACTGTCGCCGTTCCAATAAAGCAGGTCGAACGCGGGCGGCTGCTTGCCCTGCAAATAATTGTTGACGACGTAGTTCCACACCAGATCGTTTGAGCGCAGGTTGTTGAACGTGACTGCCAGATCGCGGCCCGGCATCAACCCTCCCTTGCCCAGCGTCTGTTCGCGCGACCGCACCTGATGCTCGTCGATGAAGATGTCGAGCAAACCGGCGTCTTCGAAGTCGAGCAGCGCGGTCATCATCGTCAGGCTCGATACCGGTGTTTCGCCACGCGCATACATCACCGCCAACGCGGTCGCGAGGATCGTGCCGCCAACACAAAAACCAAGGGCATTGACCTGTTTCTGCCCGCTGATCTCCTGCGCGACGTGCAGGGCCTTAATCGCACCCTGCTCAAGATAGTCGTCCCACGTCAGCTTCGACTCCGGCTCGTGAGGGTTCTTCCACGAAACGACGAAAACCGTATGGCCGTTACTGACGGCGTGCCGTATAAACGAATTCTCGGGCTGCAAATCAAGGATGTAGTACTTGTTGATGCAAGGCGGCACCAGCACAAAGGGCCTCGCGTAAACCTCGGCGGTCAGCGGCTTGTACTGGATCAGTTGAAACAGTGCGTTCTCGAACACGACCGCGCCTTCGCTTGTCGCAACGTTCCGTCCAACCTCGAATGCGGACTCATCGGTTTGCGAGATGCGACCGCGCTGCATATCCTTCATCAGGTTTTCAAGGCCGCTGCGCAGGCTTTCGCCGCGGGAGTCGAGCAGCAGCTGCTGCGCCTTCGGATTGGTCGCCAGGAAGTTCGATGGCGACGCTGCATCCACCCATTGCGACACCGCGTACTTGACTCGCTGCTTGGTCTTGCGATCGCCCACGACGGTGTCGGCCAGGCGATTCATGAAATCCGAGTTGAGCAGATAGGCCCGCGCGTAAAACGACGCCAGCGAATTGCTCTGCCAGGCCGGGTCCGAAAAGCGCGTGTCGCTAATCGGTTCAGCCGATTTCTCCGGATGCTGGAAGAAATCGGTCCAGAGCGAAGCGAGCTGCGAAAAATAGTCCTGCTGCAGTTGCATCAGCTGTTCCGCCGACGGCGGCAACACGTACTGCGCCGGCATCGGTGCCACCGCGGCGGAAACCGCCTGCCTTGGCAATGCGCCGTCACGTCGCGCGGAGGCCGCGCGGCGAGCGGT
>JBGTEW010000094.1:0-2083 GCA_041747615.1 Burkholderiaceae bacterium
GTACCGCCAGCGTGCCGTCGGGCAGTCTTTGTTCGGGCTGCGCTGGAGCGGGGCTGCCCGATGCCGGGGCCGAAGATTCGGTGGGCGCCAAGCCTTTCGGCAACTCTTGCGGGACTTGAGCGACGGCCGCAGTCCCGTACGCGATCGCCGCGCAGAAGAGCGCGGCGATCGCGCCGGCGAAGCGCGCGCTCGGAGACATGCAGAACTACTTTTTCTGCGTTCCGAAATCGACCGTGGGTGGCCGGCTGATCGCGCCCTCGTCGGCGACCGAAAATTGCGGCTTGGGCGATGCACCGGTCAGGATCTTGCCCAGAAAATTCTGCAGCAGCGCAATCGTGGTGTTGTACTGCGCGACTGCATCGATATAGCGTTTGCGAGCGATACCGATGCGGTTCTCGGTCCCTTCGAGCGTCGTGCGCAGCTCCTGAAAGGCCGCGTTCGCCTTTAGCTCGGGATATCTCTCCACCGTCACCAGCAGGCGCGACAGTGCCGATGAAAGCTCTCCCTGCGCCTGCGTGAACTGCGCAAACGCCTGCGGGTTGTTGACCAGTTCCGGCGTCGCCTGAATCGCGGTGGCCCGCGCGCGCGCATTGATCACGCTCTGCAGCGTCTCCTGCTCGAAATTTGCCTGCCCCTTGACCGTCTCGACAATGTTCGGGATCAAGTCGGCCCGGCGCTGATATTGATTCACGACTTCCGCCCACGCAGCGGTCACCGTTTGCTCCTGGGAAACGATCGTGTTGTAACCGCAACCGGTCAATACGCCGACGATCGCCATTGCAATTAGTACGCGCAGTGTTCGCATGATCTCTCCGCAGTGTATTTGACTTATGTGCACCATATTGTGCCCCTGGCTCCGGTAGTCGCGAGCTTTCGCCGCACTTCTGCGCCGCAGTAACATCCTCCCTGCCCTTATCTCGGCACATCGATACCGTGTCTGAACAGTCAGCTGTCACGTTTCTTTTTACGGATATCGAGGGCAGCACCCGGCTATGGGAGCAGGAGCCCGAGCGGATGCTGCCAGTAATGGCGCGGCACGATGCCATTTCCAGGGCCGCGGTGGAGCGTCATCACGGAACGATTGTGAAGATGACCGGCGATGGCGTGCACGCCGCTTTCGCTGACTCGCTCGACGCTCTGGTTGCCACGCTCGAAATTCAGCAGCTCCTTTCGACGCCGGAAGCGACCGACGGGCTGACGCTGCCGTTGCGTTGCGGCTTACATGCCGGGATCGACGAGCAACGCGACGGCGACTTCTATGGCCGTGCGGTCAATCGCGCAGCACGCATCATGAGCGCTGCCCACGGCGGCCAGATGTTGTTGTCGAAGGCGGTTGCGGAACAAGTCACCGCGCGCCTGCCGGAAGGAGTATCGCTGCGCGACCTGGGCACCGTGCGGCTGCGAGACTTATCCAGTCCGGAGCACGTCTATCAGGTGCAGCACCCGCAACTGCGCGCCGAGTTCCCCGCGCTGCGCTCGCTGGAGGCGACACCGAACAACCTGACGCAACAGCTCAACTCGTTCATCGGCCGCGAACGCGAATTGGCGGAGGTCAGGCAGATGCTTGCCTCGAACCGTCTGGTGACATTGCTGGGCATGGGCGGAATCGGCAAGTCACGTCTCTCAGTTCAGCTGGCCGCGGACGTCCTGGACGATTTTCCGGATGGAGTGTGGTTCGTCGAGCTGGCCGCGCTGACCGATCCAAGCTCGGTGCCGCAGGCAGTGGCGTCGGTACTCGGTGTCAAGGAAGAAGCCGGGCGGCCGGTGGTCGAAGCGCTGCTGAAGTATGTGCGCGACAAGCGCCTGCTGGTGGTACTCGATAACTGCGAGCATGTCGTGCATGCGTGCGCGGACCTGGCCAAGCAGCTGCTGCAAGCAGGTTCAGACGTGAAGGTGCTGACCTCGAGCCGCGACTACCTGCAGATCGCAGGCGAAATGACGTACCACGTGCCGACGCTGCGCGCGCCCGACCCGCAGGCGAGGGAGTCGCTCGAAGCGCTGGCTGCGCACGAGGCCGTGCGGCTGTTCATCGACCGCGTGACCGCGGTCCGTCCTGAGTTCGAGCTGCGGGACGGCAACGCCG
>JBGTEW010000095.1:0-11928 GCA_041747615.1 Burkholderiaceae bacterium
GCCGGCAGCGCCGCTGCCTGCAGCCGAAAGCCATCTGGGTAACGCAGCTCGAACGGGCGCCGTTCGACGGCAGTATCCAGCTCGACATTCAGTTGGTTTAACAGGCTTATGGTCTGCGCGTATGCACCGAGCAGCAGGTGCTGTCCGTTGTCGAGCACGTGCGTCTGCCCTCCGAGGACGAGTGGCAGGCGTCGCGCGCGGCCGCCAAGCTCGTCGCTGGCTTCGAGCAACACGACTTCAGCCCCCAACTGGGCCAGTTCGGCCGCGGCCGCGCAACCAGCCCAGCCGGCGCCGATCACCGCCACTTTTTGCCGATGGCTCAAGCGAATGCCCACGTGCGCCACGCAAGCCACAGCTTGCGCAGTGGGGTCAGCGCAATTCGCTGATGCAATACCTGAAAATTCTCCCGCTCAATCTCGGTCAGCAATGTCGAGTAGATCGCCCCCATCATCAGCCCGGGCCGCTGCGACTTGCGGTCGACATCCGGCAGCAGCTCCAGCGCTTCTCGATACATCGCGCGGGCACGGTCAGCCTGCATCCTCATCAGTGGAACGAAGCCGTCCACATAGCGCGCGGCGAGCACGTCCGGCACCTTGACGTCGAAGCGCTGCAGCTCGTCAAGCGGAATGTAAACGCGCCCGCGTCGCGCATCGTCGCCGACATCGCGAATCACATTGATCAGCTGCAGCGCGAGCCCGAGCCGAGCCGCGTATTGAAGAGTCTGCGGCTCGCGATAGCCGAAAATGGCGGCCGATATCTCGCCGACGACGCCGGCGACCAGGTGCGCATAGCGCCGCAGCGCTGCGTAGTCCAGAAACCGGTTCTGCTGCAGGTCGAGCTCCATACCGTCGAGGATCGCATTCAGCCGCTCGCTCGAAACTCCGAACTCCGACGTGACGAATGGTTGCAGCGCCCGCGTGACCGGATGAGTCGGATTTCCGCGGAACAGTTCGGCCACTTCATTGCGCCACCAGGCGAGCTTCGCTTGAGCGACTGCGGCATCGCTCACTTCATCGACGACATCATCGACCTCGCGACAGTACGCGTACACGGCAGTAATGGCGCGACGACGCTCCGGCGGCAGAAAAAGGAATGAATAGTAGAAACTCGACCCGCTGCCGGCGGCCTTGCTCTGACAGTAGCTGTCCGGAGTCATGCAGGACGCAGTGCGCGCCAGCCCATTAGCGTCCAGTCTCTAGCGGTCAGGGTGGGCCTGTGCGAAAACACGTCGCCACCGACGGCGTCGATCCGTTCGAGGATGCGCAATCCGCCTTGCACTATCAGGCGCAACTCCAACCCGATCCGCCCGCCGAGCGCACGGGCCAGCGGCGCGCCACTGTGCAGCAGACTGCGAGTGCGCGCGACTTCGAACTGCATTAACCGCCGCCAGTTTTGATCGGCAACACCTCTTGCAAGCTGCGCTTCATCAACCTCGAACGCGACCAGATCCTGCTGCGGCAGATACACGCGGCCCTTGCGCCAGTCGATTGCGACGTCTTGCCAGAAGTTCGCGAGCTGCAATCCGGTGCAGATGGCGTCTGACTGCTGAATCAGGCCGGACTCGTTGCGGCGAAACAGCTGCAACAGCAGGCGCCCGATCGGATTGGCCGAGCGCCGGCAATAGTCGAGCAATGTCTCAAACGAGCCATAGCGCAGGGTGGTCACGTCCTGCGAAAAAGCCGACAGCAGGTCGTAAATCGGATCGAGCGAGAGGCGGTGTTCGGTAATCGCTGCGGCCAGGTCTGCCCATTGCGACGACTGACCGGTCTCTATGTCCCGCAGCTGGCCGCGCAAGGACTCGAGTGCTGCAAGCCGTTCCGATGGAGACGCATCGCCTTCATCCGCAAGATCATCCGCGGTCCGCGCGAAGCGATAAATCGCGCGCACCGCCGGGCGGAGCCGGGCCGGCATCAGCCACGATGCAACGGGGAAGTTTTCATAGTGGCCGACGCCCATGGAATCGAAGCTAACACAGCTATTCTGTGCCGCGGCTCGAGCGTCAAACTGCATGCATCGTTCGATTAGAATCGCCGCCTCACATAAAGGAACTCGCCGCGCCGCGAAGGTGGCGAAATTGGTAGACGCACCAGGTTTAGGTCCTGACGCCTTCACCGGCGTGGGGGTTCGAGTCCCCCCCTTCGCACCACACTACGATCCGGAACCGCATGTCCCATAGCAAACAATGCAACAAGCGATAGAGTCTCTAAGCGCACTCGAGCGGCGGATCGATCTGACCGTTCCCGCTGCCGTCATCGAGCAGGAAGTGAAAACGCGCCTGGCCAAGCTTGCGCGCAACATGAAGATGCCAGGTTTCCGCCCCGGCAAGGTGCCGATGAAGATGATCGCGCAGACCTACGGGGCGCAGGTGCAGGCCGAGGTACTAAACGATAAGGTCGGCGAAGCGTTCAGTTCGGCGGTTTCGGCTGGCAACCTGCGAGTGGCGGGACAGCCGCGGCTCGAGGCACGCGCGGCTGAAGGTGCCGACAGCAACGACCTGGCGTTTTCCGCCACATTCGAGATCTATCCCGAGATCGCCATCGGCGACCTGTCGGCCGCCGAAGTGCAGCGGGCCACATGTCCCGTGGGCGAAGCAGAGGTCGAGCGCACGCTGGAGATCATGCGCAAACAGCGCGCCACCTTCGAACGGGTTCAGCGTCCGGCGCAGGACGACGACGCCGTGACGATCGACTTCAAGGGAACGCATGCCGAAGGCGAGAATGCCGGACAAGCGTTCGACGGCGGCAGTGCCAGCGACTTCAAGTTCACGCTTGGAGAAGGCCGCATGCTGCCGGAGTTCGAGTCGGCGATGCGCGGCATGACACCCGGACAAAGCAAGACGTTTCCGCTGACGTTTCCGGCCGACTACGGCGCGCAGGCGCTGGCCGGAAAGCCGGTTCATTTCGAAGTGACGGTTAAGCAGATCGAGCAGCCGGTGCTGCCGGCAATCGACTCGGCGTTCGCACGCTCGCTCGGGGTCGCGGATGGCGATGTCGCCCGGATGCGTGCGGAGATCGGAAATAATCTGCAGCGCGAAGTCGCGACTCGTCTGGCGACGCGCACCAAGGACAGCGCAATGTCGGCGCTGCTCGCTGCCAGCAGCTTCGACGTCCCGAAATCGCTGGTCGAGGCGGACAAGCAGCGCCTTGCTGAAACGGCGCGCAATGATCTGATCGCGCGCGGCATGGCGGCCAAGGACGCACCGCTGCCGCTCGATCTGTTCGCGCCACAGGCGGAGCGACGCGTCCGCCTCGGACTGCTGATGGGCGAGGCGGTGCGGGCCAATAACCTGCAGCCGCGGCCCGATCAGATCCGCAAGCTGGTCGAGAACATGGCGCAGAGTTATGAAAAGCCGCAAGATGTGATTAACTGGTATCTGTCCGACCGCAAGCGGCTTGCAGAGCTTGAAACGGTGGCACTGGAGGACAACGTTACGCAATGGGTGATAGGGCAGGCGAAGGTCGTCGATACGCCGGTTGCGTTTGACGAATTGATGGGGCACAAGCACAGATGAAATACGCAGCGACGAGTAGCACCACTTCCACCGCGATCGAGCCGCAAGGCCTTGGCATGGTCCCGATCGTCATCGAACAGAGCGGTCGCGGCGAGCGCGCTTATGACATCTACTCGCGGCTGCTGCGCGACAGGGTCGTGTTCATCGTCGGTCCGATCACGGAGCAGACCGCCAATCTGGTGGTCGCGCAGCTGCTGTTCCTCGAGTCGGAAAATCCCGACAAGGACATATCACTTTATATAAACTCGCCGGGAGGCTCGGTGAGCGCCGGATTTGCGATCTACGACACGATGCAGTTCGTCAAGCCGGATGTTTCGTCGATCTGCATCGGCGTGGCGGCCAGCATGGGAGCGTTTCTGATGGCGGCCGGGGCGAAAGGCAAGCGTTACTCGTTACCGAACTCGCGCATCATGATTCACCAGCCGATGGGGGGAGTGCAGGGCCAGGCCGCCGACATCGAGATCCACGCCAAGGAGATACTGTATCTGCGCGAACGGCTGAACAAGATTCTTGCCGAACGCACCGGGCAAGCGGTCGAGAAGATCGCCAAAGACACCGATCGCGACAACTTCATGTCGGCCGACGATGCCGTAAAGTACGGGCTGATCGACAAGATATTCACAAACCGAAACGAACAGCCCTAGCGGACGGTCAACGGCCAGATGTCGGACAAAAAAGGCTCGAGCGAAAAACTTCTGTACTGCTCGTTCTGCGGCAAGAGCCAGCACGAGGTCAAGAAGCTGATCGCCGGGCCGTCGGTGTTCATCTGCGATGAATGCATCGACCTGTGCAACGACATTATCCGCGACGAAACGACGACCGACACCGGCTCCGGTGTCATCAAGTCGGACCTGCCGACTCCGCGCGAGATCGGCACCATTCTTGACCAGTATGTGATCGGCCAGGACAAGGCCAAACGGATCCTTTCGGTCGCCGTTTACAACCACTACAAACGCCTGAAGCACATGGGCTCGAAGGACGACATCGAGCTTGCGAAAAGCAACATCCTGCTGATTGGCCCGACCGGCTCTGGCAAGACCCTGCTGGCGCAGACTCTGGCGCGGTTGCTCAACGTGCCTTTCGTGATCGCCGATGCGACGACGCTAACCGAGGCCGGCTACGTCGGCGAGGATGTCGAGAACATCATTCAGAAGCTGTTGCAAAACTGCAATTACGAAGTCGAAAAAGCGCAGCGCGGAATCGTCTACATCGACGAGATCGACAAGATCTCGCGCAAGAGCGACAACCCGTCGATCACGCGTGACGTCTCTGGCGAGGGCGTCCAGCAGGCGCTGCTGAAGCTGGTCGAAGGCACGATCGCATCGGTGCCGCCGCAGGGCGGGCGCAAGCATCCAAACCAGGACTTCGTCCAGATCGATACGACCAATATCCTGTTCATCTGCGGCGGCGCATTCGACGGCCTCGAGAAGATCATCAGAAATCGTTCGGAGAAAAGCGGCATCGGTTTTTCGGCCAGCGTTACCAGCCAGAGCGATCGTGCGGTAGGGGAGTTGCTGCGCGACGTCGAACCCGAAGATCTGATCAAGTTTGGATTGATCCCCGAGCTAGTCGGCCGGCTGCCGGTGATCGCGACACTGGACGAGTTGAGCGAAGAGGCACTGGTGCAGATTCTGGTCGAGCCCAAGAACGCGCTGATCAAGCAGTTTCACCGGCTCTTCCAGATGGAAGCCGTCGAGCTCGAAGTCCGGAACGACGGACTCAAGGCGATCGCGCGCAAGGCATTGAAACGCAAGACAGGCGCGCGCGGTCTGCGATCGATCGTCGAGAGTACGCTGCTCGACGTGATGTACGACCTGCCCAGCACGAAAAACGTGATCAAGGTCGTCGTCGACGACAACACGATCGGCGGCGGAAAACCGCTGCTGATTTACTCGGATCAGCCCAAGGTCGCCAGCGCGCCACGATAGGTTGGATGCCGCGGCATGTTTCTGCCGCATTTCGACAATTCCCGGCCCGCCGGCACGGGCTTTCGACGTGCTAGATTGCTCTGACCGTCGTTGCGCTTGCATTCCCCCGTCTCGGGCGCATATGCCCCTGAAAGTCACTTGAAGGGATTGAACTCGGATGACAACCCAGATGCTGCCTCCCGAAACCACGACTCTGCCGCTGCTGCCGCTGCGCGATGTCGTCGTGTTTCCGCACATGGTCATTCCGCTGTTCGTCGGCCGCCCGAAGTCGATCAAGGCGCTCGAAGCGGCAATGGAAGCCGGCAAGAGCATCATGCTGGTCGCGCAGAAGAACGCTGCCAAGGACGAGCCGGCCTCGGAGGATATCTACGACATCGGCTGTGTGGCGAACATCCTGCAGATGCTGAAGTTGCCCGACGGTACCGTGAAGGTTCTGGTCGAAGGGGCGCAGCGTGCCCGCATCGAACGGATCATTGACGGGCCGGCGCATTTCACCGCAGATGTGCTGCCGATCGCGCCCGATCACCAGTCGAGCGCGGAATCCGAAGCGCTGCGCCGAGCGATCGTCACGCAGTTCGACCAGTATGTGAAACTGAACAAAAAGATTCCGGCGGAGATTCTGACGTCGATTGCCGGTATCGATGAGGCCGGTCGCCTGGCAGACACGATCGCCGCGCACCTGCCGCTGAAACTCGAGCAGAAGCAGAAGGTGCTCGAGATGTTCGGCATCAAGGAACGGCTCGAACATCTGCTGGCGCAGCTCGAAGCCGAGATCGACATCCTGCAGGTGGAAAAACGCATCCGTGGCCGCGTCAAGCGGCAGATGGAAAAGAGCCAGCGCGAGTACTACCTGAACGAGCAGGTCAAGGCGATCCAGAAGGAGCTCGGCGAGGGCGAAGAGGGTGCCGACCTCGAGGAGCTCGAAAAGAAGATCAAAGCTGCGCGTATGCCGAAGGCGGCGCGCGACAAGGCCACGTCGGAGTTGAAGAAGCTGAAGCTGATGTCTCCGATGTCGGCCGAGGCGACGGTGGTGCGCAACTATCTGGACACGCTGGTCGGGCTGCCGTGGAAAAAGCGCAGCCGCATCAACAACGACCTAGCCAACGCCCAGAAAGTGCTGGACGACGATCACTACGGGCTCGAGAAGGTAAAGGACCGGATTCTCGAGTACCTTGCCGTGCAGCAGCGCGTCGACAAGTTGAAGGCACCGATCCTCTGCCTGGTAGGGCCCCCGGGAGTCGGCAAGACGTCGCTCGGACAATCGGTCGCGCGCGCAACGAACCGCAAGTTCATCCGGATGGCGCTCGGTGGCGTTCGCGATGAAGCCGAGATCCGTGGCCATCGCCGCACATACATCGGCTCGATGCCGGGCAAGATTCTTCAAAGCCTAGGAAAGGCCGGCGTGCGCAACCCGCTGTTCCTGCTCGACGAGGTCGACAAAATGGGGATGGACTTCCGTGGCGATCCGGCGTCGGCGCTGCTCGAGGTGCTCGATCCCGAGCAGAACCACACATTCCAGGATCACTACGTCGAGGTCGATTTCGATCTGTCCGACGTGATGTTCGTCGCCACCAGCAACACGATGAACATTCCGCCTGCACTGCTGGACCGGATGGAAGTGATCCGCCTCTCCGGCTACACGGAAGAGGAGAAGGTGCACATCGCCTTGCAGCACCTGCTCCCGAAGCAGATGAAGACCAACGGCCTGAAGAGTGGCGAGCTATCGATTGCTGAGAGTGCAATCCGGGACATCATCCGCTACTACACGCGCGAAGCCGGGGTTCGCTCGCTGGAGCGGGAGATCAGCAAGATCTGCCGCAAGGTGGTCAAGCAGCTGTTGCTCAAAAAACAGGAAAAGCGTGTGCAGGTCACGGCGCGCAATCTGGACAAGGTCCTCGGCGTGCGGCGTTACATGTTCGGCGTCGCAGAAAAGGAAAATCAGGTCGGCCAGGTCACCGGCCTGGCGTGGACCGAGGTAGGTGGCGATCTCCTGACCATCGAAGTCGCAACGATGCCCGGAAAGGCCAATGTGCACCGTACCGGATCACTGGGCGACGTGATGAAGGAGTCGGTCGAGGCTGCACGCTCCGTCATGCGCTCTCGTGCCCGGCGGCTCGGAATTCGCGACGAAGTGTTCGAAAAAACCGACATACACGTGCACTTCCCCGAGGGTGCAACACCGAAGGACGGGCCGTCGGCCGGTATTGCCATCACCACCGCGCTGATTTCGGCGATGAGCGGCATTCCCGTCCGCGCCGACGTTGCGATGACCGGCGAGATCACATTACGCGGCGAGGTATTGGCGATCGGCGGTTTGAAGGAGAAATTGCTGGCGGCGCATCGCGGCGGCATCAAAACCGTGCTGATCCCCGAAGAAAACGTCAAGGATCTCGCGGAGATTCCGGACAATGTCAAGAATCGACTTGAAATTGTTCCGGTGAAGTGGATCGACAAAGTGCTCGAAGTTGCACTCGAGCGCCGCCCGGTGCCGTTGACCGACGAGGAACTCGCAGCAGCGCCCGCCGCGAAACCTCAGGAGCCGCCCCCCGGAGTCGGCGAGTTCGTCAAACACTAAGGGTCAGGGACGCCGGTGTGCTTTGCAGCGCACCGGCAACTGATTGCTTCGCTTTTCGACGATTCTTTTTCTTCTTCTTGACACTCGCATATCGTCGGGGTTGAATAGCCGTTCAAATTTCCGGATACCTTCCTCCTCGCGCCGCCGATAACAAAAACGATGAACAAATGCAATACGCAGCGCGGCGCCGTGGTGATCCCACGAGCAACCAATGCGACGATCTGAATACGGGGGTGCATAAGTGAACAAGACTGAACTGATCGACCATATCGCCAAACAAGCAGACATCTCAAAAGCCGCGGCAGGTCGGGCCCTTGAAGCGATCGTTGCAGGAATACGCGGCAGCCTGAAGCGGGGCAACTCGGTGACATTGGTCGGCTTCGGAACCTTTACGGTTAGTAAGCGCGCTGCGCGCGCGGGTCGCAATCCGCGCACCAATGAAGCGATCAAGATCAAGGCAGCGAAAGTTCCGAAGTTCAGGCCCGGCAAGGCGCTGAAGGATTCGTTAAACTGACGCGCTTTCCGAAGTCGATTGCCGGGTGCTTAGCTCAGTTGGTAGAGCGGCGCCCTTACAAGGCGTAGGTCGGGAGTTCGAGCCTCTCAGCACCCACCAGCTCAGCATTGGCTAAGGATGTCTCGACGCAAAGCGTAGCGAGCAGCCCCGAGGTTGCGTCGAGAAGCGCAGGCGTACTGGAAAGTACGCTGAGCCTCACAGACACAAGATCGGGGCGCGCAGTAGCTTTGCGGGAGTGGTAGTTCAGTCGGTTAGAATACCGGCCTGTCACGCCGGGGGTCGCGGGTTCGAGTCCCGTCCACTCCGCCAAACAATCAAAAAGGCGAACTTGCGTTCGCCTTTTTGCTTTTGCCTACTCACTTTGGGGCGTAAGCCATGTTCGATGCGATCCGCACTCACCGCAGCTGGTTGATGCTGTTCATCCTGGTGCTCATCGTGCCGTCGTTCGTGTTCTTCGGCATTCAGGGTTACAACGCTTCGTCCGAGCGCGAGGGCGCCCTGGCAACCGTCGACGGAGCACCGATCACGCAGCAGGAATACGAACTCGCACTGCGCGAGCGCATCAACCGCCTCAGGCAAAGCTTCGGCGCCGACTTCGACCCAAAGCTGCTCGAAACGCCGGAAGCGCGCGCTGCGGTGCTCGACCAGCTGATACTCGACAGAGCGCTGGCAAACGAGGCCGCCGAGTCCAACGTGGTGGTGACCACTGACCGCTTGCGCGAGGTGATCGCCGCGATCCCCGCGTTCCAGCAGGACGGCAGGTTCAGTTACGACCGCTACAAGACCTTTCTCGCCTCGCGCGGCCAGAGCGAGGCGCAGTTCGAGCAGAGCCTGCGCAACGATCTGCGCAAGCAGGCATTCGTGCAGGCGGTGGTTGAAACCGCCATGGTGCCTAAGGTTGTTACCGAGCGGATCGAGCAGATCCTGCAGCAGCAGCGCGAAGTGCGTCAGCTGCGCCTTCCGGCGGAACAGTTTGCGGCGAAGGTCAACGTTACCGATGCCCAGATTTCCGAGTACTACCAGGGAAATCGCAGCCAGTTCGAAATAGCGGAGAACGTTCGCATCGAGTACCTGGTGCTGTCTCCCGACATGATCGCCAGCACGGTCAGTGTGTCTGAAGAGGCTGTCAGGAATTATTACGACCAGAACAAGGCCCGTTACGGCACCGACGAACAGCGGCGCGCAAGCCACATCCTGATCGGCACCGAAGGATCGGACAAAGCCGCCGCGCGTAAGAAGGCTGAAGAGTTACTGGCGAAGGTCAGGGCAAACGCCCAGGAATTCGCAACGCTGGCGCGCGCGAATTCGACCGACCCCGGGTCGGCGGCGCAGGGCGGCGATCTTGGATACTTCGGCCGCGGCATGATGGTCAAACCGTTCGAGGACACCGCATACCGGCTGAAAGAGGGCGAAATCAGCGACGTGGTCGAAACCGACTTCGGCTTTCACATCATTCGCATGACCGAGATCAGGGCGGCGCAGGCGAAGCCGTTGGCGGAGGTTCGCGCCGATATCGAGCGCGAGTTGAAGAATCAACAGGCGCAGAAGAACTTTACCGAGGCGGCCGATCAGTTCACCAATCTGGTGTACGAGCAGGCCGATTCGCTGCAGCCCGCGGCGACGAAGTTCAATCTCAAGATCCTGACCGCGGACAACCTGACGCGCGCGGGTTTGGCGCCGCATATCACGGCGCGCGCAGTCGAAGAAATCTTTTCCGATGACTCGCTGAAGAACAAGCGCAACACACAAGCCATCGAGGTCGGGAGCAACACACTGGTCGCCGCACGAGTGCTCGAGCATCGCCCTGCGGCAGTCCAGCCGCTCGAAAAAGTCGCACCGCAGATTCGGCAGCTGCTCGAGCGGCGCGAAGCCATCAGGCTGGCCCGCGAAGCCGGCGAGCAGAAGCTGGAGGAGCTGCGCAAGCAGCCGAACGACGCAGGATTCTCGCCACCGACGGTGGTATCGCGTAGCCAGCCGCAGGATCTGCTGCCGGATGTGCTGACTGAAGTGCTGCGCACACCGGCCGACAAGCTCCCCCAGTTCGTTGGAACGGAGGTGGGTGCCGATTTCCGCAGCGGCAGCAATTCAGGTTATGTGATCGTGCAGGTCATTTCAGCCAAACCGGCCGCCCCGATTCAACCAGCGCAGCGCGAGGCACAGTCACGCGCGATTACGCAGCAGGCGGCTGCGGCGGCTGAATACGCTTACGCGGAGGGCCTGAAAGCCCGCCATAACGTCAAGGTATTGCGGCCTGAGTTGCAGCGGAAAGCGGGTGATCGGTGATCGGTGATCGGTGATCGGTCTTACCGGCCAGAGTGAGCGCGGCTGCCTGGAAGTCCGCCACCGCATCGCTGGCGATGCGGATGACATCGGCGCCGGCTGCACGGTCGAAGTTCCGATCGATCGATTTGAGATACGCCGGATCGTAATGTTCAACCAGCAATCGTTCGACGACCTTATCCCAGTCTTCGTCGCTTGCGAGCTGCTTCCACTCTCCGATCTTCTGTCGCCCATGGAGTGCCGTAAGGCAGTCTAGCTGCAGATTAAGTGCGGCGAGGTCACGCTCGAAGTGCTGGTACTCGTCACGCAGCAATCGAACGCGCGCCTCGAGCGGTATTTCCAGGCGGACACAATCGGCTGCTCGCATCGCTGCCAGCAGCCGGTCTGGAACGCGCAGTTCGCCAATCTTGCGGCTTTCGGACTCGACGAAGACCGGACGCGCACTATCGAACGATTCAAGTGCAGACCAGAGGCGCGTCTCGAACATCTTCTGCGACGGCTGTGGCAGAGTAGGCAAGCCGCCGAGCACCGATCCACGATGATGGGCAAGCACTTCCAGGTCGAGTACCTGCGCGCCGACAACCGCAAGTTGCTGCAGCAAGCGGCTCTTGCCGGATCCGGTCGTGCCACAGATGACTTTAAAGCGGAACCGCGACGGAATCTCGGCGAGATCGCTGACGACCTTTCTTCGAAACGCCCGATAGCCGCCCTCGAGCTGCTGCGCCTGCCAGCCGACACGATGCAGGATGTGGGTCATTGCGCCGCTGCGGTTGCCTCCGCGCCAGCAGTACACCAGCGGCCGCCAGGTCTTCGGCTTCGATTGAAACGCCGTTTCCAGGTGGTGCGCGATATTGCGCGACACATACGCCGCTCCGCGGCGCCGCGCTTCGAAGGATGATTGCTGCCGATCCATCGTTCCGACTTCGTATCGTTCGATATCGGTGAGCACCGGGCAGTTGATCGCGCCCGGCAAGTGGTCGATGGCAAATTCGGCTTCGCTGCGGACGTCGATGATCGAATCGAAGCGCGCAAGCTGCACCAGCGCATCGGCGGCCGACACCACCGAGCGCTCGGACCAGGCCGAACGATCGGTCACACCCGCGCCTTCACTGCGCTGCCC
>JBGTEW010000096.1:0-5266 GCA_041747615.1 Burkholderiaceae bacterium
GACGGCATCGTCGCCGAGGCGGCAAACGCGACCGCCAGCGCGACCAGGCCTGCCGACAGGCGAACTCGATGCGCAAACCGTGCGCCCAACGCCGCGCTCACAGCCGCTCTCCGACTCTGACGATCTTCAGTGCGTTGGTCCCGCCGGGCTGCCCCATCGGCTCTCCGACCGTCAGCACGATCAGATCGCCCCGCTTGACCAGGCCCTTCTCGAGCAGCAGCCGTTCCGCGGCAGCCAGCGATTCATCGCGATCGGTGTGCACTTCGAAATGCAGCGGCCGCACATTGCGGTACAGCGCCAGGCGCCGAGCGGTTGAGACGTTCGGCGTCAGCGCGAAAATCGGTATGTCGATGTCATGCCGGCTCATCCATAGCGTGGTCGAGCCTGAATCGGTCAGCGCGCAGATCGCCGCGCAGCGCAGGTGGAAAGCGGTGAACAGCGCGCCGTAGGCAATCGACTGGTCGACGCGGTTGAACGTCTGGTTGACGAACTGAAGGTCGAGCTCGACCGTCTCCGAACGGTCAGCTTCCTGCACGATCGCAGCCATCGTCTCGACCACTTCGACCGGATACTTTCCGGCTGCCGTCTCGGCTGACAGCATCACCGCGTCGGTGCCGTCGAGCACCGCATTGGCAACGTCGCTGACCTCGGCGCGTGTCGGCACCGCGTTATGAATCATCGACTCCATCATCTGCGTTGCGGTGATGGCCAGCTTGTTCGCCTCGCGCGCCATCTTGATCATGCGCTTCTGCAGCGCCGGGACCGCAGCGTTCCCGACTTCTACAGCGAGATCGCCGCGCGCGACCATGATGCCGTCGGCGGCGTCGAGAATCTCCCGAAGCATCGGAATCGCCTCCGCGCGTTCGATCTTCGCGATGATCTGCGGCTTGACACCGTGCTTCTCGCCGGCAATCGATGCGAGCTGGCGTGCCATCTCAACATCGGTCCGATTCTTGACGAACGAGATGGCCACATAGTCAGCGCCGCACTGCATTGCGGTGTCGATGTCGCGCACGTCCTTGCCGGTCAGCGCCGGCGCCGACAGTCCGCCTCCCAGCTTGTTGATCCCCTTGTTGTTCGATAGGTCGCCGCCGATACGCACTAACGTATGAATTTCGCTGCCAGCCACGCGTTCGATATCGAGCACGATCAGGCCGTCGCTGAGCAGCAGCGTGTCGCCCACCTTGACCTCGCGCGGCAAATCCTTGTAATCGAGACTCGACCGTTCTTCGGTTCCAAGTGCGGCACTGGCATCGAGCACAAATTTTTTGCCGGCGCGCAAGGTCACTTTACCGCCTTCGAACTTGCCGACCCTGATCTTGGGTCCCTGCAGGTCGGCCATGATCGCCACATCGCGGCCGAGCTTGGCCGCCGTTTCACGCACAGTCTGCGCACGCGCCAGATGATCTTCGGCCGGGCCGTGCGAGAAATTGAAACGCACGACATCGACGCCGGCTACCAGCATGCGCTCGAGCACCAACGCGTCGCTCGACGCTGGGCCCAGGGTGGCAACTATTTTTGTGCTGCGGACCATGATCAGTGATTTTGCGCGGCGCGCTGCTGCAGGATTTCAATCGCCGGCAAGGTTTTTCCTTCGAGAAACTCCAGAAAAGCGCCACCGCCGGTGGAGATATAGCTGATGCGGTCGGCCAGATCGTACTTGGCGATCGCCGCCAGCGTATCGCCACCGCCGGCAATCGAGAACGCGCCATTCGCCGTGGCTTCTGCAATCGCCAACGCCATCTGTTTCGTGCCCTCGGCAAATGCATCGAACTCGAAGACACCGATCGGCCCGTTCCAGATGATGGTGCCGGCGCTGCGAATCATATGTACCAGCGCGAGCGCACTCTGCGGACCGATATCGAGGATCATCTCGTCGGGCTGGACATCATCGGCGCGCCGCGTGGTCGCCGGCGCGGTGGCCGAAAAGTCCCTTGCGACGACGACATCAATCGGCAGCGGCAGTGTCGCGCCTTTGTCCGCAAGCGTAGCCAGCACCTTTTTGCACTCGGCAACGAGATCCGGCTCCGCGAGCGACTTGCCAATGGCAAAACCTTCTGCCAGCAGAAACGTGTTAGCGATGCCGCCACCGACAATCAGACGATCGACCTTGCGCGCCAGATTGTTCAGCACGGTCAGTTTGGTCGACACCTTCGAGCCGGCCACGATCGCCAGCAGCGGCCGCTTGGGTTCGCTAAGCGCTTTCGACAACGCGTCGATTTCGGCCGCCAGCAAAGGCCCCGCGCATGCGAGAGGCGCGAACTTCGCGATGCCGACCGTCGAAGCCTCGGCACGATGCGCGGTGCCAAACGCGTCGTTCACGTACACGTCGCACAACGCCGCCATTTCCTTTGCCAGCTGATCGTCGTTCTTCTTCTCGCCGCGGTTGAATCGCGTGTTTTCCAGCAACACGACCTGGCCGGGTGCAACGGTGACTCCCTCAACCCAGTCGCGCACCAGCGGCACTTCGAACCCGAGCAGATCGCCGAGCCTGCGCGCCACCGGCGCCAGCGAGTCTTTAGCCGCGAACTCGCCCTCCGTGGGGCGCCCCAGATGTGACGTGACCATGACGGCGGCACCTGCGCCCAGAGCAGTGCGGATCGCCGGCACCGAGGCGCGTATGCGGGTGTCTTCGGTGATGCTGCCCGCGTCATCCTGAGGAACGTTCAGATCGGAGCGAATGAACACTCGGCGGCCCGCCAATCGCCCATCGGCAGCAAGTTGATCCAGCGTTGTGAAGTGCATGACCGGGAGGACGATAGCCGCGCAGCAAGGAACCCGGCTCGCAATAGAGTTGGGCATTATAGGAAGATGAAGGCGGAACGATGAAACCGGTCTCATTGTCGCGCGCTGAAGTCATTGCAATCGCCATTGCGCTGTTGATGCTGATACTGCAGGCGCTGCCGGGCATCGAAGCGCTCGAATACCGGTATGCGGTGCTCAACGACGAACCGTGGCGGTGGGTGACCGGCCATTTCGTGCATGTGAACTGGGCGCATGCGCTGATCAATGCGGTCGCGCTATGGGTCGTCGCGCGATTATTCGCGCCCGATCTCAGCGCGTGGCATCAGCTCGCCGCACTGATGATCGGTGCACTGGCGATCAGTGCGGGTCTGGCGTGGTTGTATCCGTCGATCACGTGGTATCGCGGATTGTCAGGCGCATTGCACTGCCTTTTCTTCGCCGGTGCGACCCTCTGGTTGATTCGGGCGCGCCCGCGCCGGTTCAGCCAGCTATGGTTGCCCTCGGCACTGTTCTTAGGGGGATGGATCAAGGTCGTGCTTGAGCAGCCGGGCGGCGCGACTACCCCCTATGCCGAGTGGCTGGGCACAGGCGTCGTGCCGCAAGCCCATCTGCTCGGCGCAGCGTGCGGCACGGTGATCGGGTTAGTGATTGCGCTGGCCGGCGCGAACGCGCGCCGCGAACAGCAGCGTAGTCAGAAACAGTAGTTGCCACGCAGGAATCGAGCCGCCGCCCGAGGACGAACCGCCCGAAGGTGCGTTGGAACCGCTGCTTACCGTGACCACTGCCGGCGCGCTTGTCGTGCTCTGTCCAATTGCGTTAGTAATCACAACCGAGAACGTCGCATTGTTATCTGTCGCAGCCAAAGGCGGAGTGGTGTAGGTCGCGCTGGTAGCTCCGGCAATGGTGCCTCCGGGCGTCCGCGTCCACTGATAGCTGGCGGCGCCGACCGCCTCCACACTGAAGGTTGCGGTTGCTCCGGTAGCCACCGTAACAGCGGCCGGTTGTAGCGTGATTTGCGGCTGGCTAACGGCTTGCAGTGCGCGAGTGGCATCAAGCATGCCTGCCCCACAGCGATTTAAGCCGGTGGTCGCATTGTTATATACGCGGCCAAGCGCACATCCGCTAATTTCCGGGAAGGGGCGGGAGCTGGCTTCAATGGCTGTTTTGATTTGAGCTGGCGACACGCTTGGTGTCCTTGACTTAACCAACGCTGCAACACCTGCGACTTGGGCTGCGGCAGCGCTTGTACCGATCCGCCCACTATACGTCGGCGGATTCGCCGGCACCGTGTTACCGCTAGGCGTCGTCGACCAGATGCGATAGCCGTCCCATGTCGGGTCGTCCGTGGGCTCCGACGGTCCGCCCAACACCGATCCAGAGCCACCTCCCGGCGCGCTGATCGATGGATTTGGCCCAACTCCGCCCACCGGTGGACCGATGTTTGAGTACGTTGCGTTGTCGCCTATGATCGTGTGTGCAGTCACTGAGATAACGCCGCTGCAGTTTGCCGGCGCACTCATTCCGTCCAGGCTGCCTTCGTTGCCGGCGGCCGCTACGACCACAGCGCCTTCGTTGGTCGCAGCCGTGATCGCCTCCTGCAGCATCTGACTACAAGCGACGCCGGATTTGCCGCCGGCACCTACCAAAATGACTTGCGCCTTGTTTGCGTTGTTGGTCAGGACGTTGGCAACTTGCAAGCCGGCCGCCCACCGAATGGCGTCCGCCATGTCGGACATAGAGCCGCCGCATCGTCCGAGCGCACGGACAGGGACGATCCGAATATTTTCCCAGCCTATGCCGGCGATTCCGGCATTGTTGTTGGTCGTGGCGGCGACGATTCCCGCACTATGTGTGCCGTGCCACGTGCTATTTGCAGGGGCAGTGTTCTGGTTGGGCGTGTTGTCATTGCAGAGCGGGTTCGTTCGCTGCGCGGTGTTGACGTTGTCGCCCGGGTCGGCCGGATTGTTGTCGCGACCGTTGCCGTCTCCTTCAACGACGTTCGGACCAAGTCCAAGCGGATCCACCGAAACAAAGTCGTACCCCGCCAGGAACCGACCGCCCGGCACGTAGTTATTAAGCGGTGTATTGGCCGGCGGATTGTTAAGCTCAGGGTGATTCACAATCCCGGTGTCAACAATGGCTACGACGACTGCTTGTGCGCCCTTGGTGATTTCCCACGCCGCTGGAAGGTTTACGCTGCCCACTGCCTTCGCTGTCTTTGGCGGGCCGTTCATGTTGTTGACGACAGTCACGCCATTGATTGTGGCGCCTATGGGAAGGAGCCGGTTCTGCACCTGCGTTAGGGTCTCTCCGGTTGGGATGAGGATGCCTCCGGCCGATCCACAGCCAGTGGCTCCCGGTGTAGTGACGCCGCGTACGCAGGCACCACGTCGAAAGAAGTTTTGAATATTGGTCCGCGAACGCGCTGCGCCGGTGCGGCGATCGGCAAGGTCGAGTGACGATAACCGTCTTTGCCGGGCAGCGACCGTCGAATAGGCTTCAACAAAGAAGCGTCAGATCG
>JBGTEW010000097.1:0-1679 GCA_041747615.1 Burkholderiaceae bacterium
GCCGCCGGATTGTCTTTGGCACAGGCCGCTCAGGCGGCGCTGTCGATCAACGCCAACGTCGATCTGGCGCGGTTGATGGCAACATTGCTGGATGCCGGCGCGTTTGCCGACCTTCAAGGAGACGCCCATGAATAGCGCAGCACCCGTATCGCGCGCGAGCTCCCCATCGGGCGGATTACGCGGCGCCTGGAACCGCGTTGCCGACGCACTGGATCGGCTGGTCTTGCACGACGTGCTGGCGCTCATCGTGCGGGTCGCGATCGCGGCGGTGTTCTGGTTTTCCGGCCGCACCAAGGTCGACGGCTTTTTGACCGTCAACGAAAACACATTCTTTCTGTTTCAGGAAGAGTACAAGGTGCCGCTGGTTCCGCCCGATGTCGCCGCCTACATGGCGGCCTACGCGGAAACATTTTTCCCGATCCTGCTGGTGCTCGGCCTGTTCACGCGCTTGTCTGCGTTCGCGCTTCTGATAATGACGGCGGTGATCGAAATCTTCGTTTACCCGCTCGCGTGGCCGACGCATCTGACCTGGGCTACGCTGATGCTGTATCTGATAGGACGCGGCGCCGGCAAATGGTCGCTCGATCGAGTGTTCGGATTGCGTTGAACGGTTGATCGCTGAAGGAGGCCACGGCGGCGCGAAGCTCAAGAGCAGACTCGCGCGGGCGATGCTGCATCGCTTCGGCCGCGGCCTGGCGGGTGCCGCAGCCGGCGCGATCTGACGCGAAGCGATCGGGTGAAAGCACGTGCGGCGCGACGACCATGTATGCGCCCTTTGCAAAGCGCCGACTACCGAGGTGCGCGATAGACCTCGGTCTGCGGGTTGAAGGCCACCCAGGCAAACCAGAAAGCCATGACGCCCGGCAGAGCGCGGTGCTGGACGTCGAAGGCCTGTGCGGTCCGGTGCAGTTGGCTGTATCTGACGATGACCGTCTGCCCGCCAATGGTGTCCTGCACATCGCTGCTTCCCGTGCTGCGCGTCACGCGCTCGAGCTCGCTGAACGGGTACGCCTTGCGCGCGCCGCCAACCCGCACGCCGAGAACCCACTCCTTCGTCTCGAAGCGGCCATCGCGGTGCTTGACGTTGAACATCAGCCGCGGGACGCGATCGTAGCCAGCGTAGGGATCGTGCGTGTAGTCGCGCGCGAACCCGGTTTCTGTCGAAAGCACCCGCGTGCCGGGATGCCGCGCGCGCCAGTCTGCCCAGCTTGTGTGTTCGACCGGCAGCGCCGTCAGCCGTGTTCCCTTCAAGCTGCCGCTGACCGCCTGCTCCATCAGTTGCGACCAGAGTGACTGAGTGCCCCGGTCGTAAAGGAGGACGTCACTGTTGTACAGCAGCCCGGACACGCCGAAATTGAGTTCGCGCTCGCCCACCCGCGCATCGAAGGCAACGCCGGTGCCGCATAGCGGGCAATAGGTGATCGCAATCGGCACTTCGCCGAAGCGGTCATTGACGACTTCGTGCCAGTTCAGAATCCGGATCGGATAGGCCTTGGCGATTCCGTTGTGCGCCAGACCCAGCACACGGTCGTCAGGGCGCAAGAGCGCAGCATCCGGCGCGACAAACTTGGGGCGATCGATCGCAGGGATTCCGTCCTTGGGCGGCCCGCCGCGTTCGATGGCATCGGCCGGAATCAGTGCACCGGAGATGTTGAAGCCGTTGTAGTCGGTCCCATCAG
>JBGTEW010000098.1:0-3124 GCA_041747615.1 Burkholderiaceae bacterium
GAAGTAGTGGTCAAGAGTGTCGGCGTGCAGGTGGCGCGGCTCGCCGGGATTCTCGGCGCGACGATTCTCGGTAACGGCGAGATCGTGCTGATCGTCAATCCTGTGCAGCTGATCACCCGTGCGCCTGAGCCGCCGGCGGTATTCGACGTTGCGCCCGATGCGCGCGACGAGGCCAAGGCGGCGCAGAAGCGGATCGATCACGTGACCGAGCTGTCGACCTCGACGGTGCAGACCGTAATGGTGGTCGATGATTCACTGACCGTTCGAAGGGTGACGCAGCGCCTGCTCGAGCGGCAGGGCTATAACGTACTGCTGGCAAAGGATGGTGTCGATGCCTTGCGGCAGCTCCAGGATGTGACCCCCGACATCATGCTGGTAGACATCGAGATGCCACGGATGGACGGCTATGACCTGACGCGCAATGTGCGCGGCAACAAGGCCACGGCCGAGATCCCGATCATCATGATTACGTCGCGCACCGCGGAAAAACACCGGAGCATGGCGTTCGAGCTCGGTGTCAACGAGTATCTGGGCAAGCCGTATCAGGAAGACGAGCTGCTCAAGTTCATCAAGCAGTATCTGGGCGAGCGCGCGACTGCTTAATCGGCGGTCACGCCGATGCTAACGCTTCACGATCTCGAAGCGCTTCAATGTCTTCTGTCTGGCTTCCGCGTGATCGATGATTGGCTGCGGATAGTCACGGCCGATGACGCAGTTCGCCTCTCGCTGTCTCTGTACTGACGTTAGCCACGGGGCGTGAATTTCCTTCGAGGTGAAATTCGCCAGCTGGGGCAGGTAGCGCCGGATAAAGTGCCCGTCCGGATCGAATTTTTCGGACTGCGTGACTGGATTGAAGATCCGGAAGTAGGGCTGCGAATCGCAGCCGGTTGAGGCCGCCCATTGCCAGCCGCCATTGTTGGCGGCGAGGTCGTAGTCGTTCAGCTGGCGCGCGAAGTAACGCTCGCCGCGGCGCCAGTCGATCCCCAGGTCCTTTGTCAGAAAACTGGCGGTGACCATGCGCAACCGGTTGTGCATGTAGCCGCTCCGATTGATCTGCGCCATCGCGGCATCGACCAGCGGATAGCCGGTCCTGCCGTCGCACCAAGCGGCGAACTGCCGGTCGGCGTCGGCGCCGGTTTCCCATTCGATCCGGTCGAACCCGGGGCGATAGGCGTGTTCGACCGCGTGCGGGTGGTGCCACAAAATCATCTGGTAAAAGTCGCGCCAGATCAGCTCCGACAGCCACATCTTCGCGCCGTCTGAATTGCTGCGTTGGCATGCAAAGCGCGCAACTTCGCGTATCGAGATCGTTCCGAAGCGCAGATGTACCGACAGGTACGACGGGCCGCGCACCGCCGGGTAGTGGCGCGCCTCCGCGTAACGGTCGATCCGTTCCTTGAAGTCGTCGAACATCTGCCGTGCGCCCGATTCACCGGCAGGCAACGGCAGATCATCCAGATTTGTTGGCTCGAAGCCGAGCTGCCGCAGTGTAGGAATCGTCCCGGGATCGGGCGGGGGCGCCAGTCGGTCGACCAGGCGGCTCTTATCGTGTTCAGCCAGGTCGGATGCGCCCAGCTTCTTGAGCCAGCGATTCTTGTAAGCGGTGAAGACCCCGAACGGTGTCCGGTCCGCCGTCAATATCTCGCTCTTATCAAAGATCACATGGTCCTTGAACTGGCGGAGCTCGCGCCGCTGAGCAGACAGCAAGCGTTGCACGCGCTGGTCGCGCTGCACAGCGGTGGGTTCGTAGTCGGCATTGACGAACACGGCGTCGGCACCCAGCTCGCCGGCCAGCTGTGGAACCGCGTCAGCGGCGTCCGCATGCCGCACGATCAGGGCGGAGCCGCGCCCACGCAGAGACGAATCCAGCTCGACGACCGAGCGGTGGATGAAGTCCACGCGCCGGTCGGCCGTGATCCCATCTGCCAGCAGTGGGTCGAGGATCTCGCGGTCGAATACGAACGCGCAGAACACGCGCCGGCACTGCGAAAGCGCAGCGGCGAGCGCCGCGTTGTCGGTCAGGCGCAGGTCGCGGCGAAACCAGACCAGGCCGAGGTCGTACTGCATCGTGATCAGATATCGTTCGGGGCAGTTTACAATCCGCCCTCATGCCGAGCGAACCGAAGGTTCATCATCCGATGGACCTGAAGCATCAGTTCCTCATCGCGATGCCCGCGATGGCAGATACCAATTTTGAGCGTGCGGTTGTTTATGTGTGCGACCACAGCGAGCGCGGCGCACTCGGACTGGTGATCAACCGGCCGACCGATCTGACGCTCGGCACGCTGTTCGACCGTGTCGATCTGAAACTCGAGATAGCGCCCCGCAAGGACGATCCCGTCTACTTCGGCGGGCCGGTGCAGACGGAGCGTGGCTTCGTGCTGCATGGCGCGAGTGCGAACTACAGCTCGACGCTGACAATCTCGGATGAAATTTCGCTGACGACCTCGAAGGATGTACTCGAAGCGATCGCCGAGGGTAGCGGGCCCGACAAGGTGCTGGTCACATTGGGCTATGCAGGATGGGGAGCGGGCCAGCTCGAGAGCGAAATCGCGCAGAATGCCTGGCTGACGGTCGGGGCTGCGCCGCAGATCATCTTCGACACTCCGGCCGATGAGAAGTACAGCGCTGCGCTAAAGCTGCTTGGAGTCGATAGCCTGCAGCTGACAGGACACGCCGGTCATGCGTGACCTGACCGGTCATGCATCCTTCAGGTCCTCGCTCCGCTTTTCCTCTGTTTCCGCACGTCCGATGATCGACGGCATCGTGCTGGGGTTCGACTTCGGCATGCGGCGTATCGGGGTGGCGATCGGCAACGGCGTCACGCGCGAAGCACGACCGCTGACGACCGTTGATGCCACTGGAAACGATGCGCGCTGGAAGGCGCTGGGTTCTGTCATCGAACAATGGCAGCCGGTGCAGCTGGTGGTCGGCATCCCGCAATATCCGGACGGCGCGCCGCATGCGCTGACTGCGCGCTGCGAGCGCTTCGCGCGCCAGCTCGCAGGCCGCTATCGGATCCCGGTGGCCAGAGTTGACGAGCGCTACAGCTCGGCCGTGGTCGAACATGCCGATGATGTCGATGCGGCGGCCGCCGCGGTTATTCTTCAGCAGTGGTTCTCCG
>JBGTEW010000099.1:0-2699 GCA_041747615.1 Burkholderiaceae bacterium
GCGTATCGATCTGCTGCGCAACGAACGACGGCTCGATCGCGAGCACGCCGGTCACGCGCTGGGTGTTCTGAGCGGTCAGCGCCGCCACGACTGCGCACGCATAGGCGCGCTGCGCGCTGATCGCCTTGATGTCAGCGACGACGCCCGCGCCACCGGAAGGATCGACGCCGGCTATCGTCAGGACGTTGGGAATCGATGCCGTTTTCATAGGAGCGAGCTTGCCACACCGTCGCTATGCGACGAAGTGCACATATCGCGGCGTGAAGTGCACAGCAATCGAACCCCTCGCTGATAAACTTTTGCGCTGTTGGGGGGAGAACACGTCGATGCACGCATCGTTTGACATCGAGAAGGCGCGCCACAACATGGTCGAGCAGCAGGTCCGCACCTGGGACGTGCTCGACCAGTCCGTGCTCGACCTGCTGTTGATCGTCAAGCGCGAGGACTTCGTTCCGCCGGCGTATCGCGCGCTGGCATTTGCAGATATGGAAGTTCCTCTGCGCATCGATGGCTGGGACAGCGGCGAATCGATGTGGGCGCCGAAGGTCGAAGCGCGCATCCTCCAGGAACTGGCGATCAAGCCGCACGACAGGGCGCTCGAGATCGGCACCGGCTCGGGTCACATGGCGGCGCTGGTGGCACATCAGGCCGGCGAAGTCATCTCGGCGGAGATTGAACCGCGACTAAAAACGTTCGCGGAGGCGAATCTGCGGCGAGCGGGCGTGCACAACGTGCGTGTCAGGCTCGCAGATGCCAGTGTCGGGCTGGTCGAAGATGCGCCTTACGACGTGATCGTCGTCACCGGCTCGCTGCCGGTCATTCCGTCATCGCTGACCGATCAATTGAAGGTGGGCGGGAGGATGGCGGTCATCGTTGGTGAAGAGCCCGCGATGGCGGCGCAGATCATCACGCGCATTACCGAGGATGGATTCGATACGCTGAGCCTGTTCGAAACCCAGGTAAAACCGCTGCGAAATGCGCAACGACCATCGAGCTTCAGGTTTTGATGAACGCCGTGTCGGCGACAGAGCTGGCGGCGTGGCTGGCCGATGAAGCGCGTGCGAAACCGATTCTGCTGGATGTGCGCGAACCGTGGGAGACACGGCTGTGCCATATCGAAGGCTCGGAGCTCGCACCGATGCAGACCATTCCGCTACGCATGAACGAACTCGATCCCGGCCGCGATGTCGTGTGCATCTGTCACCATGGCGAGCGCAGCCGGCACGTCGGGATGTTCCTTTCGCGGCACGGATTTGCAAGCGTCTACAACCTGACCGGCGGAGTCGATGCGTGGGCACGCCAGGTTGATCAGGCAATGCCGACGTACTGATGGAGAAGGGATGACAACAAAAACAGGCGCAAGAACAAGCGCGAGGGCTGGTCACGCGCTGCAGCGGATCGTCGCAGCGGCCGCCGGCACCGCCATGCTGATGGCGCCATTGGCAAACACGTCCGCGCAGGAAAGACAACAGCCGACCGACTCCCGCACCGCCGCCGAAATCGGCAACGCGGGCGTGCGCAACGATCTGCTTGGTTTATATCGCGAGGCGCTCGCCAACGATGCGACGCTGGCTTCGGCGCGGGCCCTGCAACTGGCTACTCAGGAGCGCGTGCCCCAGGCGCGTTCGGCGCTGCTGCCCAACCTCGAGCTGAACGCCCGCACCGACTACAACCTCTACCGAACGTCGACCCCGGAGTTTGCCGGCGGCGGTGGCAGCAGCAACTACAGCGTCTATGGGGGTGGGCTGAACCTTGTGGTTCCGTTGTATCGGCCTCAGAACTGGACTGCCCTCGACCAGGCACGCCTGACCGTGCTTCAGAGTGAAGCGCAGCTTGCGCAGTCGCGGCAGGATCTGGCGCTGCGCGTGGCGATCGCTTATTTCAATGTTCTAGCGGCGCGCGATCAGCTGATTGCGCTGGTGGCGTCGAAGTCGGCGACCGGCGAGCAACTGCAGCAGGCTCGCCGCGAGTTCGAAGTCGGCACCAAGACGATTATCGATACCAACGAGGCGCAAGCTCGATTCGACCAGATCACGGCGCAGGAACAGGTCGCGCTTGGCGCGCTGCTGGTTCGACGCAGCGAGTTGCAGACAATTATTGCGCGCGAGCCCGATACGCTGTCCCCGCTGCGCGACCGACCGACCCTGAACCCGCCGCTGCCACAGGACATCAATGCGTGGGTGCGCGCCTCCGAAAACGGCAGTTTTCCGGTGCAGATCGCGCGCTCGGTTTATGAGATCGCCACGCGTGAGATCGCCCGCCAGCGTGACGCCTACAAGCCGACGGTGAACCTCGTCAGTGGCTACAACATCAACAAGTTCAACGGTACGCAGAGCAGCGACCTGAATCCCCGGATCAATAGTGGCTCGGTCGGGTTGCAGCTGAACGTACCGCTGTACACCGGAGGCCTGATCCAGAGCCGGGTGCGCGAGGCATTAGCGTTGCAGGAGCGCTCCAACGCCGATCTGGAATCGGCCCGCCGCACAGCGGCCAACGCCGCCCGCGATGCCTATACCGGCGTCAACTTCGGCCTGGCGCAGGTCAGCGCGCTGGAATCGGCCGAGGTGTCTGCGCGCACGCAACTGGAATCAACCCAGCTGGGGTACGAAGTCGGCGTGCGCATCCAGCTCGATGTGCTGAACGCCACCACCCAGCTGGTGCAGACGCAGCGCGATTTGAAGCGAGCACGGTATGACTTT
>JBGTEW010000100.1:0-1892 GCA_041747615.1 Burkholderiaceae bacterium
CCGACGGGCGCTCGAATTCGACTCGGATCGGGCGTTTTCGAGATTGATCAATCGGTATACGGCGCTGCGACTTTCGCACGGCATGGCAGGAGCCAGCCCGAGCAAGGAGCCATATGCGGCCTGACATCTCGGGCGATTCGACGCGCTGGCTGTGCGTGTCTTTGCACGATGTGGCGCCGGCGACGTGGCCCCGTTGCCAGCGTGTGCTGAGCGCACTGCGCGAGGTTGCCGAGGTACCGGTCACGCTGCTGGTCGTGCCTGCGTATCACGGCGCCTGCTCGGCCCAACCGGAGTTCGAGCAGGCGATGAGCGCTCAACTGGCCGCCGGCCATGAGCTTGCCCTGCACGGTTACTTCCATTCCGATCCGCACGTGCCCTGCACGGTGGTCGACTGGTTTCGGCGGCGCGTTTATACCGCGGGCGAAGGCGAGTTCTGCGGCCTGTCATCAGCGGAGGCGGCGGAGAGGCTGACGCTTGGCCGCCGCTGGTTCAATGCCAATCGATGGCCGCTGGCAGGGTTCGTCGCGCCTGCATGGCTGCTAGGCGCCGGCGCGTGGAAGGCGCTGCGCGAGGCGGACGGCCTGCAATATACGAGCACGCTGACACGGATGATCACGTTGCCCGAAGTGCATTCGATTCGCGCGCCATGCCTGACTTACAGCGTTCGTCAGGCATGGCGGCGTCCGACGTCGATCGTGTGGAACTCGCTGCTTGCAAAAGTTGCAGCGAATGCGCCGGTATTGCGCCTCGGCCTGCATCCCGGCGATGCAGATTCGCAGGCGGTCCGCCGCTCCTGGCAACGCTTGCTGGAGCGCGCACTGCAGGCTCGTACTGCAGTGACCAAGGCGGAATTCGTCCGTCAGTGGCGGCTGCAGATCGCGCAGCGATCCGCGACTTGTCCGACGCAGCCGCGGGAACAGGGCCTGCTCGACCCTGGCTAATTCACAAGGCAGGAGAAAATTTATGCACGCTTTGCGCACACTCGTATGCAGCACCTCACTTGCCCTTGCTTCGGTGACAGCGGTCGCGGCCGTCACCGAAGGGCGCACGGTGACTGGTCGCGCCTATGCCACCGGTGGCGTGGGACTGGGCGAAGTCGAACAGTTGAAGAAGATGGCCGGTAAGTATTCCCTGCAGGTGATCGTTTCAGCACGCTCCGGCGCCTACCTCGCCGACATGCAGGCGCGAATCGCTGCTGCGAACGGTGAGAACGTGCTTGATACACAGCTCGATGCACCGTGGCTTCTTGTCGACCTGATGCCCGGGACTTATACCGTCTCGGTGACCGAACGGGGCGGCAAGACACAGGAACGCAAAGTAAACATCGTGTCGGGCAAACGCACCGAGCTCGTCGTCCAGTTCGATGTTCCGGCCGATACTGCCAAGTAAAACGTCGCGACGGGCCGGTCGGCACGTGAATTGCTTATTAACCGGTGTCAACCAACTCGTCTCCGACGTTTGGTTGTTCGGCCCGCGTCCCTCCCCTCCCCTTCCCCGAGACGCTGGGTCTGTTTCGAAGCCCCGCGCTTGCGCGGGGCTTTTTTTTGCACCCCGTGTTCGGGCACTGAAATTGCGACCGTAGATTTGCGGGAGGAAAAAATGACATCCATCATTGCAGGAAGAGTAGAAACACAGCAGCGGGCCGAAGAACTGACAGATGAACTGAGGGCGCGTGGTCTCGCTGCCGGCGATATCCAGGCTTTTTACGTCAATCCGCCGGGCCAACATGGCGCGTATGCGATCGGCGGCGATATGCATGCTGACACAGGCACCGAGGAATCCAGCGTCGGACAGGCAACTGGCGTCGCAGCAGGCGCAGCCGCCGGGCTGGCAGTCGGTGCCGTCGCGGGTGCCGCGATACCCCCATTGGCCCCGATCGTCGCCCTCGCGAT
>JBGTEW010000101.1:0-4383 GCA_041747615.1 Burkholderiaceae bacterium
TCGCAGGTCGGGCTCACCGCGGATAGGAAAATAAAATCCCACCGAATGAACGCCAGCCTGACGCAGCCAGTCGGCTACCCGCTGTTGCAGGGCTGATTCGAGCAATTCGCGGTCGGCGAGCGAACCGCGAACCTCAATCAGCCGCGATCGTTGCAACTTCCTCTCGGCACGCTTATCCAAACGCAGTTCCCCGCTTATGGTGCTGCGAAAAGCGTTGCATGGTCATCACAATTTGCGGTTCGGCATGCGCGCACATGATCTAATACTCGCTCGATGAAACTTCGTACTGCAGTCTATTTCATTGCACTGTCGTTGATGCCACTGGCCGTCTCGACGCCGGCATCGGCGCGTGCGTTGGCCGCATCGTCCAGCGACCTGTCGGCCGCCGATCAGTCATTCTTGAACGCGCGCGATGCCGTCCGGGTGGGCGACCGCGCACGCCTCGCTGAGCTTGCGACCAAACTTGCCGAGCATCCGTTGGCGGTCTATCTGGAGTACTGGCAGCTGCTCAGTCGGATTCAGCTTGGCGAGGCCGGATCCGATACCGAAGTGGCCAGGTTCATGCGCCGCCATCCCGATACCTACATCGCCGACAGGCTGCGGTTTGATTGGGCGATGGCGCTGGCAAAGCGCGGCGATTACCCGGGACTCGAGCGCGAAGCCGCGCAGCTGCTGCACGGATGGTGGACCGACGAAAGCCAGTTGCGCTGTTACCTCGCGCTGTCGAAGTATCGCAAAGCCGCCGCCCAGCAGGCCGATGTATTCGCGCGCGACGCTCGCCATTTGCTGGCAAACACGAAGGATTCGGGCGGTGACGGCTGTCTCGCGCTGACCGACGCCTTGCTCGCCGATGGCCGCATTTCAATCTGGGAGCGGGTGCGCGCGCTGGTCGAACAGAACCAGTTCGCCACTGCCAAGCGCCTCGGCGCACGCGCGCTGGATTCCGCTGGCCGGCCGGTTGATCAGAAGATGCTGGCGCAGGCGATCGACCGCCCCTCGGCATGGCTGACTGCGCACGAGCGGCGCCTGACAGAGGTGCAGCGCGAGCTGGCAATGGTCGCGATCGCGCGGCTGGCGCGCGACAACCCGCAGGACGCGGCTGAATACGCGTCCTCGCTGCATCTGCTGCTGACCCCCGAGCAGCGCGGCATCGTATGGGGGCGCATCGGACATATGGCGGCCTTGCGATTGATGCCGGAAGCCAGCGGCTGGTACCGCCGCGGCGGCGAGCATGTCGGTATCGGACCAGATGCCGCGCGGGTCGAGGAAGTGCTCGAGTGGCAGGTCCGCAGCGCGTTGCGCGCAAACGACTGGAAGACGGTCAAGACCACCATCGATCGGATGCCAGCGTCACTGCGGGATGAGCCCACCTGGGTGTACTGGTATGCACGTGCACTGCGCCAGTCCGGGCGCCCGGCCGAAGCGCGGGATCATTTCGCCCGCATCGCTGATCAGTTTCACTTTTACGGTCAATTGGCGGCCGAAGAGCTCGGGCAGCAGTTCGTATTGCCGCCGCGCGCCGAGCGTCCGACTCCGGCAGAGATTGCGCCGTTCCAGTCCAACGCAGGGCTGGCGCGAGCGCTGAAGTTCTACGAGCTCGGCCTGCGGGTCGAGGGCAATCGCGAATGGAACTGGCAGATGCGCGGGCTCAGTGACCGGCAGCTGCTGGCGGCGGCTGAGTTCGCCCGTACGCGTGGAGTGCTCGACCGCATGATCAACACATCGGACCGTACCAAGGCCGAGTTCGACTTCGAGCAGCGCTTTCCGGCGCCGTTCCGGGATTCGCTGGTTCAATATTCGGCGCCGCTGGGGCTCGATGAAAACTGGGTGTACGGACTGATTCGCCAGGAATCGCGCTTCATCATGGATGCGCGGTCTTCGGTTGGCGCCAGCGGATTGATGCAGTTGATGCCGGCCACCGCGCGCTACGTTGCGCGGCGACTGAACATGCCCAACTTCACGCAGGCCCTTGTCAACGAACTCGACGTCTACCTGCAACGCGGCACCGGCTACCTCAAAATGGTGCTCGACGACCTAGACGGCTCGCCGCTCCTGGCCACCGCGGCCTATAACGCAGGCCCCGGACGCCCGCGCGCATGGCGTTCGTCGCTGACGAGGCCGGTTGAAGGCGCGGTGTTCGCCGAAACGATTCCGTTCAACGAGACTCGCGATTACGTCAAGAAGGTGATGTCCAACAGCATCTATTACGCAGCCGTGTTCGACAACAAGGCGCCCTCGCTGAAGGCGAGCCTCGGAACGATCTCGCCGAAAGCGGCCGGCACGACCGAGCTGCCGTAATCAGCCCGGCAGCATAATTTGCCGGTCCTACGACGAATTCAATGCAGCTTTCAAATATCCTGGTCATCGGCGGTGCCGGCTTTATCGGGCGCCATATCGTTGCGCGGCTGAGCGGCCGCGGATTGCGGGTGACGGTGCCGACCAGGAGGCGTGCGCGGGCGCGTCACTTGATCCTGTTGCCGACGGTTGATGTAGTCGAATGCGACATCCACGACGATGCCGCGCTGAGCGATCTGATACGGCACAAGGACGCAGTGATCAATCTCGTCGGAGTGCTGAACGGCTCTCGCGCCACACCCTACGGCCCCCAGTTCGCCCGCGCTCATGTCGAGCTACCGCGCCGGATTGTGGCTGCATGCGAAAACTACGGCATCGAGCGCCTGCTGCACATGAGTGCGCTTGGCGCGGATTCGAACGGCCCATCGATGTATCAGCGCAGCAAAGGCGATGGTGAGACGGTCGTGCAGACGGCTGAGCTCGACTGGACGATCTTTCGCCCATCGGTTGTGTTTGGCCCGGACGACAGTTTTCTGAACCTGTTTGCGAAGCTTGCGAAGTTTTTTCCAATTCTGCCGATCGGTGGCGCCAACGCGCGATTTCAGCCGGTGTGGGTCGGAGACGTTGCCGAAGCCTTCGTGAATGCGCTGAACAATATCGACACGTACCGTAAGACCTACGAATTGGCCGGCCCGCACATCTATCGCCTGCGCGATCTGGTGCAGTTTGCTGCCGCGGCGAGCGGGCATCCGCGGCCGGTGATCGGGCTGCCCGATGGTCTGGCGCGCCTGCAGGCGATGGTGATGGAGCTGATGCCCGGAGAGCCGCTGGTGTCGCGTGACAATCTGGATTCGATGAAGGTCCACAACATTGCCAAACAGCCCTATGTGCCCGCGCCTGAGCTGAAGATTCAAGCCACTCCATTGGAAGCCGAGGCGCCGTACTACCTGTCGAACAGCCACGCGCGCACGCGCTTCGGCATGTACCGCGCTCGCGCCGGTCGCTGATTGAGTAACTGATATGGCCGCCGGCAAATACGAAATCCCCGAAGAGTTCCTCGAAGCGGCCGACCGCTTTGTCACGCTGGCCAACGAGATGGGCGACCAGCACTCGCCCGACTGGGTACGCGCGGTGCTGATGTACGCCGCGGCGCGCTACAACGCCTTTAACTGGCTTACGAAGGAAGAGGACCGCGACCAGCCCCTCGACGCCGCCATCGCTTATTTTCGTAACGAATACGAAACCATGTTCCGTGAAAACATCAAGGAGCTGGAACCCGTCTATCGCGGCGGCATGACGGGCAAGCCGCAATGACCCTGAAACTCGTCATCGGCAACAAGAACTATTCGTCTTGGTCGCTGCGTCCGTGGCTGGCGATGAAGCAGGCAGGCGTCTCGTTTGATGAACAGCGAATCGTCCTGAACCGCCCCGACACCAAAGAGGCGATCCTGCGCTACTCACCAAGCGGGCGGGTGCCGTGCCTGCTCGACGGCGGACTGACCGTTTTCGATTCGCTCGCGATCTGCGAGTACGTTAACGAAAAGTTTCCCGGTGCCGGCTTGTGGCCCGGCGATATCGCTGCTCGCGCACACGCACGCTCGGTCGTCGCGGAAATGCACTCGGGCTTCGCGGCATTGCGGTCTCACCTGCCGATGGACATCCGCTCCGGGCATCCGGACAAGGGCGCAGCAGCGCAGCGTCGCGAAGATGTCGCCGCTGATGTCGCACGCATTCATGCGATCTGGGGCGAGTGCCTTATGCAGAACGGGCCGATGCTGTTCGGGAGTTTCAGCATCGCCGATGCCTTTTTCGCGCCGGTGGTGACGCGCTTCATTAGTTACGGCATCAGGCTGCCACCGCTGCTGGAGGCCTATGCGGAGGTCGTATTGGCTTTGCCGGCGATGCAGCAGTGGATCGCGGCGGCGAAGGCAGAACCCGAAACGATCGACTAGTGGACTGTAACGCTTGTTTCGGGAGTAATTCTTCTTGCTGAGTCGAAGTACTTCCATTTGACAGGTTTGGGTTGTTGGTTATAGCGACGGATGTATCGCATGAGTTTGCGTTTGAGGTCAGGCACGGAAGTGAAGA
>JBGTEW010000102.1:0-8797 GCA_041747615.1 Burkholderiaceae bacterium
GCGCTCGCCGCGCCGCTTGCGCAGCCATACCCACAGCCCTGTGCCGACCAGCAGCATCGGCACGATGCCGGTCGCCGACATCGCGATCTTGCCCGCCGTGCCGAAGGCGGTGCCGCTGTGCAGCGGAAACAGCCAGTGCATGAAACCCTCACCCGCGGTGCGCGTGCGCGGACTGCGCTCGATCATGATGTCGCCGCTCAACGGGTTGACCCACGCCAGCGTGTCGCCCAGCCGGTGTACATCGCCGGGCTGCTTCAGGTAGTACGAATGACCGGCGGTCTGCCGCGGCGAGCCGTGGATTTCAAGCAGCGTGTGCTGCGGAAAGCGGCTTCTGACGGTTGCAACGAGACGGTCGAGCTGCAGCAGCTCGTGCGCGTCCTGCGTCTGCCATGGAACGGTTGGAAACGGTGCAACTTTCGAGAACACGCTGACCAGGTCGCGCACGTAGTTCACGTAGACCAGCGTCGCACCGGTCGCGGTTGCCAGCAGTAGAGTGATCGCGAACACGATGCCGATCGAGCGGTGTGCATCGAACGCGATACGTGTTGCGGAGGCGCGCGGGTTGACGCGCAGGATTCGCTGCATTGCTGCCCGCGAGCGCGGGGCGGCCAGCACGAAGCCGCTGACCGCCGAGGTCAACAGCAACAACCCGGCAATGCCGACAATGTTCGAGCCGCCATTGCCCAGCAGTACATTGCGGTGAAATTCGTACAGCGTGCGCAGCAGATCGGGCGGCGCGAGACCAATGCGCTCGAGCGATCGTGCGCCCAGATGCACGCCGGTGGCCGGGTCGAACATTGCTTCGATGCGTTCGGCGCCGACCCGGCGCGGTTTCGCGCGCAACGTCAGGCGATACACCTCGCCCTCGGCTGCGGGGAAGCGAATCCTTTCGACCACGCCGAGCGGATAGACAGCACCGGCGCGTTCGACGATCGCCTGCGGGCTCAGATGAGGGCCGTGGCTGGCGGTGGTCAATAGGCGCGGATTGAGCCAGGCATCGATCGGGTCTTCGAAAACCAGGATTGCGCCGCTCAATCCCACCAGCGCGAACCAGACGCCGAGGCAGATGCCGAGCCAGCGATGAATGGTGAACCAGGTGGAACGCAATCGCACACGCCGCTCCTAACGTTCTCCCTGCTCGCCTGCGCAAGCTCGCAATACGATACTGCGTGTGCGGTGCGATTGCACCGAACGCCCGCTGGTTAGTGAGTCGCGCGGCCAGTGCCGGAGAACCTGTCATAGATGTCACGATCGGCCTGGTAGCAACCGCACGACGCTTTCTTCAGGCCGGCGCGGTCGAGCACGGTGACGGCTCCGCGTTGATAGCGGATCAATGCGCGCGCCTGCAGTGCGTTGGCAGCCTCGGTCACGCCGACGCGACGCACCCCGAGCATGTAGGCGAGAAAGTTGTGCGTGACGTGAAATTGATCGGAATGCGCGCGGTCCTGTGTCATCAGCAGCCAGCGCGCGAGGCGTTCCTCAACGACATGAAAGCGCGTACACGCCGCGGTCTGAGCGAGCTGGCTGATCAGCACGTGCAGGTAACGGTTCAAGTCCCGATGCAGTGACGGGCTGCGTTCGAGCTCGCGCTGAAACGGTTCGGCCTGCATCCGCCAGGCCGGTCCCTCGCCCTGTACCAGCGCGCGTAGCGGTGACTCGTCGATTCCAAGCACCAGCGGCATGCCGAGCATGCCTTCATTGCCAACCAGTCCGACTTCGAGCCTCGGTACTCCATCGATCTGCGTGATCAGCGAGATAAAGCTGTCGGTGGGAAAGTAGACATGCCGAATTCGCGTGCCCGCTTCGTTCAGTACCTCGGCGAATGCGAGCGTTACCCGTTCACAGCCGGCGAGCAGGCGCTGCGAGTCCCGGCGTGGCAGCGCTGCGAGCAAACGGTTCGGTGAAGGACTGCGGGCGGTGGCGGTCATCGGATTCTCCTGAGGCGTTGGGGTGAACCCAACAGGCGACACAAGGAGAGTTGGCGGTGCGGTCCCGATGACGAATGTTGATCGATCGAAGCCGGAGGCAAAAGACGAGCCCAGTATGGGCGTGCGGAGGTCAAGTTGGGCTAACGCTTGCCAGCAGGAGCCGCGGTCGCTGCACGTTTAGACGGTTGGTATGGCAACAGCCGCTCGAATTCCTTCTTGACGACGGCATAACACTCGCACACCCGGGCCTCCAGTTTCGGCCGATTGACCACGGTAATGCGCCCGCGGTGGTAACGGATCAGGCCCGCTGCCTGCAGCTTGCCGGCGGCTTCAGACACGCCTTCGCGGCGGACGCCGAGCATGTTGGCGATCAGCTCCTGCGTCATCGTCAGCTCGTTCGACGCCAGCCGGTCCAGGCTCAGTAGCAGCCAGCGGCACAACTGCTGGTCCACCGAGTGGTGGCGGTTGCACACAGCGGTCTGCGCCATCTGCGTCAGCAGCGCCTGCGTGTAGCGCAGCAGCAGGTGCTGCATTGGCCCCGCGCGAATGAACTCCTCCTTCAGAAGTCTGCCGGGCAGCCGATACGCGTGGCCGGCGCTCTGAACGACCGCCCGGCTCGGCGTCGACTCGCCGCCCATGAAAAGGGCCACGCCCACCATGCCCTCGCATCCAACGATCGCGATCTCCGCCGATGCGCCGTCTTCCATCACGTACAGCAGCGAAATGATGCAGTCAGTGGGAAAGTAGACGTGTTCCAGCGGGCGGCCCGACTCGTACACCACTTCACCAAGCCGCATCGGTACCCGCTCAAGCTGCGAGAACAGTTGTTGCTGCCCGCTGGCGTCGAGGGCACCGAGCAGGTAGTTCTGAACCGGGCTAAAGGCGTTAGGCATGCGCGCTCGACTTTGGGAATCCGGCCGGCGCATCGGAACGCGCCTGGCAGTTAGAGCATAGTCGTTACGAAGCTGTTTAGGTGCGGTACCGAACCAAGGGTAATGGCATCACTTCAACAGGTAAGAAAGGACGCTTTCGTGGGTGCGCCAGCGAACAGACGCCGCCGGGGGGAGGGCGCGTAATGTCACTCTGCATCAGACGAACGCGGTTTACCCATCGCACCACCGAAGAAATCGGGGCCGTGTGCTTCCGGTGCTAAAGGGGAACACTTGAGCAACGTCAATATGAACTGCGTCGACCGCCGGGAAACCCCGATGGCGCATACGGGCCCGGAGTATCCGCGCTTCCTGGCTGCACAGGCCGCGAGTTGCGTTGACACGCGGCGCTCCGCCTGCGCGCCGTCGTCGCCGACCGGGCAGGCGCCGGAGACTTATCCGCAATTCGCCGAATGGCCGCTGGCACAGGCTATTGAGCCGGCGGGTGTCGACCCAGCAACGCTTGCCCATATGGCTGCCGCGGTTGGCGGCGCCGTCTATGACTACAACCCGCTAACCGGTTGCGTGCACCGGGTAGGAGACGTTGAAGCCGTCCTTGGATATTCGGCAGGTGTGATGCAGCTGGGCCAGGCGTGGTGGAGGAGCCTGATTCATTCGGACGATAGGATGCCAGCGCAGTCCGTGTATCAGAGCGCAGTGGACGCCGGTGCACTGCGGGTCACGCTGAACTACCGGATCCGGCATGCGGGCGGTCACTATGTGGACATACTCGACCGCGCGACGCTCGTGCGGGATGCAGCCGGCGCCGTGGTTCGCGTGATTGGCTGTATCGAGGATGTCACCGAAACGCGCCGAACCGAACAAGCGGTGCGCGACGCCGATCGACGCAAGGACGAGTTCCTGGCCACGCGTGGGCACGATCTGCGTAATCCGCTGGCGCCGATTCGCTACGCGTTGGAGATGATCCGCAAGTCGACTGGCGATGCCGCCGCGGCGGAGCGCGCCAGCGCCGTTATCGGACGGCAGTTCGTGCAGCTGGTGAGGCTGGTCGATGACATGCTCGATGTGAGCTCAATCGCTTGCGGCAGAATCGTGTTGCACAAGGAACACCTGGATCTGCATGACATCCTGAAATCCGCCGTCGAGGCGGTCCGGCCTCTGATCGACGCCAAGCAGCACCAGCTTGAGCTACTGCTGCCGATGACCCCGGTGCATTTGCATGCGGACGGCGGGCGACTGATCCAGATCGTCACCAATCTGCTGGCCAACGCCGTGAAGTACACCCCGGCCGGCGGCAAAATCCGCCTTGCAGCGAGCGTCGACTCACAAAGCGGCGCACTCGAGGTTCGCGTGCACGACACCGGCATCGGCATAGCGGCCACTGAGCTGGGACGTATCTTTGAAATGTTCGCGCGCGTCGATGATCAACCCGGAAAGCGGTGCGACGGACTAGGCATCGGACTCGCAGTTGCGCGTGATCTGGCCGCCAGTCACGGCGGCAGCATCGCCGCCTACAGCGACGGCTTGGGGCGCGGCTCGGAGTTCGTGGTTACGCTGCCGGGCGATGCCGCCGCCGTGGCACCCCCTGCCAGCTCGAATGAAATGACGGCAACCCACATCGCGGCCGTCGACGACCGGATCGAAGCTGAAATAGCGGCGATGACGTAGTGGCCTGTAACAGTCGATTCGGAAGGGAAAGGCGCGTCCGGGCGCGCCGAATGCGCGAAGCGAGCCGCGTCGCGTAGCCGTCGCATACGCGCAAGGTGAGCGACAAAGCAGTCGGCCGCCCCGACGCGCAAGGCACTTTCGAATTGGCTGTTATAGGCCACTAGATCATCGAAGGCGCTGGCGCAGATCGGCAACCTGCTCCGGCGTCAGCGGGCGCACGCTCTGGCCTCGCAGCAACAAAAACAGCCTGGCAGTCGCTTCCAGTTCCTCGATGGCGTCCTGCGCGGCAGACAAGCTGGTCCCCGATACAACCGGTCCGTGGTTCGCAAGCAGCAGCGCGTGATGCTTCGAGGCGGTCGCCCGCACTGCGTCGGCGAGCTCGACGGCTACGAAACCGCGATGCCGCAGAGTTACGTCGGGCTGCTGCTCGACCGCGAAGGCGCCCCGACCCTGCTCATCAGTTCGACCGTCACGGCACGCGCATCACCGTCAAGTCGTTGCGTCCGTGGACGGTTCCGCCCGGCAAGGTCGCTCAGGTCTGGGCGCTAAAGGCGCGCTGTTTCCGCTTGGTGTCGCACAGCCGGCAAAACCACCGGGGAGCACCAAGTTCGAGATCGGCGGCACGTCGGAAAAGCTGCTTGCCAACGTGACGCGGCTCGCAGTGTCGTTTGAGGATGCGCCAGCGCCGGCGGGAGCGCCTCCCGGCGAATTCGTTCTGAGCGGACACTGCGTCAAGCTCTGGTAGCAGCGCGCAGTTAACTTCGGGCAGCGGTCGACAGCAGGTAGCCAAGAGGAAAGGAAACCTTCATGATTTGCGCGAATGCTGTGTCGCGCTACTTTTCTTACCCAAACAACCACCTGAGGAATTGAATGCGTGCCACTTTCGTTATCAAATCGCTACGATTAATTTGCTTCGGTGCAGCCGCTGCGGTCGCATCGCTGGTCGGCAGCGCATTCGCGCAGGGGTATCCGGCGAAACCGATCAGACTCATCGTGCCGCTGGCACCCGGTAGCACGGCCGACATCGCGTCCCGCTACACGGCGCAGGAACTGAGCAAGGCTCTCGGGCAGTCGGTCGTTGTTGAGAACAAGACCGGTGCCGGCGGCACCATTGCAATGGCGGAACTCGCACGTGCAGCGCCCGACGGCTACACGATCGGGTTCGCATCTCAAGGCACGCTGGTGTTCAATCAGGGCATCTACGCCAAGCCCGGTTACGACTCGATCAAGGACTTCGCGCCGATTGCGTTGCTGGGCGGAGTCTCGAACGTGATGATCGTGCACCCGACCAACAAGGCGTCGTCGCCGGCCGATGTGATTGCGGTGGCCAAGACCAAGCCGGGCGAATCAACGTTCTCCTCGGGAGGCGCAGGCACGAGTCATCACTTATCGGGCGTTCTGTTCGGACGCATTACCGGCACCAACCTTGTGCACGTGCCGTACAAGGGCGCTCCGCAAGGTGTGCTCGCAGTGATGGCGAATGAAGTGACGATGGGCTTTTTCAACACACCGACGGTCATCAGTCAGATCAAGGACGGCAAGCTCAAGCCGCTTGGCGTCACGAGTCTGGCGCGATCGCCGTTGCTGCCGAACGTGCCGACCCTTGACGAGCAAGGTATCAAGGGCTACGAAGTCAACACATGGTTCGGCTTCGTGGCTCCGGCTGGTACGCCGCCCGAAGTCGTCAGCCGGCTGAATGCGGAACTGAATAAGATTTTCTCCAGCGCCGAAACGAAGGAGAAGTTCGGACCGCAAGGGTTCGACCTCTCGCCGCCGCTGACGCCTGCCGCGTTCAGCAAGATGATTGCCGAAGACATGACCCGTTGGATACCGATCGTTAAAGCTTCTGGCGCGACGGCAAACTGAGGAAGCGGCGGTCTTCAGCGCACCGGCGGCCCGGTTATCCAGATCTTGTTTCCATCGGCCTCGGTCCTAGATTGATTTAATGAAGACAATTCTCGGTGTTCACAGCGCTCCGCGCTCTCATTGGGTCGGCGACGGCTTTCATGTCCGGTCGCTCTTTTCGTACGACGGGCTGGGCCGCCAGCTGAGTCCGTTCCTGCTGCTCGACTACGCGGCACCTTCGCAGTTTGATCCGGCCGCAAAGCCACGCGGGGTCGGCGAGCATCCGCACCGCGGTTTCGAGACGGTCACGATCGTTTATCAGGGCGAACTTGAGCATCGCGATTCGACCGGCGCCGGCGGCCGCATCGGGCCCGGTGATGTGCAGTGGATGACGGCGGCGTCCGGGATCCTGCACGAAGAATTTCATTCGCAGCAGTTCACACGCAGCGGCGGCATGATGGAGATGGTGCAGCTGTGGGTGAACCTGCCGGCGAAGGACAAGCTGGCGGCGCCCGGGTATCAGACACTGCTCGATAAGGACATTCCGTCGGTGGAGCTCGCCGATGGCGCGGGTCAAGTGCGGGTAATCGCCGGCGAGTTCAAAGGCCATCGCGGTCCGGCGCGCACATTCACGCCGATCGATGTCTGGGACGTGCGGTTGAAGCAGGGCCACTCGACGCGGCTGCAGGTGCCCGAAGGCCGCACGCTGGCGCTGGTCGTTTTGCATGGCGGCGTTCGGGTCAATGATGCCCAGTTCGTGAATGAAGCGCAGCTGGTGCGCTTCGACCGCGCCGGTACCGACTTCATGATCGACGCCACCAGCGATGCAACGGTGCTGATCCTGAGCGGTGAGCCGATCGACGAACCGGTCGTCGGCTACGGGCCGTTCGTGATGAATTCGCAGGCCGAGATCGCGCAGGCGATCGCCGACTTTAACAGTGGGCGCTTCGGGCAGATCACGGCTGACGCTACAGCGCGATAGCTTCCGCGACTAGTCGCTTCAACTCGCGTCGCAAGCGATCGCGCGTCGGCCGGGCGGCGCGACTGCGGTTCAGATTGTTCAGTTCGAACGGATCGCGCTCGAGGTCATACAGTTCGTCGAGCTCACCCGCGCGTCCGCGATTGACCCAGTGGATGTACTTGTAGCGGTCGGTGCGCACCGCCTTGTACGTCATTCCCACCAGCCACGGCATCGCCTGCTCGGCCCAGTACTCGAGCATGATCGACTTGCGCCACGCCGCGCGCTGCCCGCCGAACAGCGGCAGCAGTGAACGGCCCTGTATCTGTGGCCCCGGCTTGCCTCCCGCTAGTTCGATCAGCGTGGGCGCGATGTCCTGGCAGATGACCAGTTCGCGCCGGCGTGAGCCGGCCTTGACCTTGCGCGGGTAGCGGACCAGAAACGGCGAACGAATACCTTCTTCGTAGGCAAAGCGCCGTTCCGGGCCGAGCGCATGTTCGCCAAAGAAGAAGCCGTTGTCGCTGAGAAACACGATGAACGTGTTGTCCAGTTGACCGTTCTTCTCGAGCACGTCGATGATCTGGCCCACGCCTTCATCGACCGCCGCCATCATCCGCGCACGCAAGCGGATCTCTTCCTGATCGCCGGATTGCAGTGCCGACAGAATTGCCTGCGACTCGGCGCTCGATTTCAAGGCGAAGCTATCGGCCCACACAGGCTTGCTCTTAATAACTTCTGCGGGCGGCAGCATGTTCGGTGTGCGCGGAAAGATCGCGCCGCGATACAGATCCTTGTGGCGCTCGGCGACGGCGTAACCGCCTTTTGCGGCGATACGCAACGTGCCGTCGGCCGCCTGCTCGGCATCGGGGTGCACCGCCTTGTGGGCGAAGAACAGCGAAAAGGGTTTGCTTCGCCTGCGGTGCAGGAATTCGACCGCCATGGCGTTCATAATGTCGGTGATGTAACCGCTGTGCTGCACGTACTTGCCGTCGTGATTCAGCCGCGGATCGTTCAGCTTGCCGTGGCCGTCGTAGCTGATCCAGCTGTCGTAGCCGGGGCGCGGCATGCCGTCGTTACCCATGTGCCACTTGCCAATGTGCGCGGTCTCGTAGCCGAGCCGTTGCAGCTCGAGGTGATAGTTCGGCAGACGATGGCTCATCGCGCCGCGCGCAACATTGTCGATGATGCCGTGCCGGCTCGCATACTGGCCGGTAACGATCGACGCGCGATTGGGCGAGCAGATCGGCGTTGTGTGGAAAGCACGCTCGAACGCCGCCCCCTCGTGCGCCAGCCGGTCGATCTGCGGCGTCTTCATATAAGGATGACCGCCCGCGCCGAACTCGTCGTAGCGTAGGTCATCGATCAGGATCACGAGAAAGTTGGGCTTCATCATTACTTCGCTAGCGATTGAAAGGGCACAAAGCCTGCCTGCAAACAACGAGGGATAAAATGCCGGATTATCGGGAATAAAATTTTGCTCGGCGATCAAGACGTTTATTTATTCCGCG
>JBGTEW010000103.1:0-3158 GCA_041747615.1 Burkholderiaceae bacterium
ATGGCACGCGCGCTCGGGATGGTCGCGCTCGATACCCAGGCACGAATATGACACGCGCCAACGGTGTCCAGTCTGGGCCCGACATTTGGCAGAGGTGCGATGACCAACCACTGGGTGGACATCAAGAACACTGACCTCGTACTGATCATGGGCGGCAATGCCGCCGAAGCCCATCCGTGCGGCTTCAAGTGGGTGACCGAAGCGCTCGAGCATCGCAAGGCGAAGCTGATCGTCGTCGATCCGCGCTTTACGCGCTCGGCAGCGATCGCCGATGTCTATGCGCCGATTCGCGTCGGCACCGATATCGCGTTCCTCGGCGGCGTCATCAACTATCTTCTTTCGAACAACAAGATTCACCAGGAGTATGTGAAGGCGTACACGAACGCTCCGTTTCTGATCAAGGACGAATTTGTGGACGGCGCCGACGGGCTGTTCTCCGGCTACAACGCCGAGAAGCGCACCTACGACAAGACCAGCTGGGGCTATCAGACAGGCGCCGACGGCTACGCGATGGTCGACGAGTCGCTTGAGAATCCGCATAGCGCTTATCAGCTGATGAAGAAACATTACTCGCGCTACACGCCCGAGATGGTCAATCAGATCTGCGGCACGCCGAAGGATAAGTTCCTGCAGATCTGCGAGATGATCGGTTCAACCGGCGTGCCGAGCCGCGTGATGACAATCCTGTACGCACTCGGCTGGACGCAGCATTCGGTGGGTTCGCAGAACATCCGCACGATGGCGATGATCCAGCTTTTGCTCGGCAACATGGGCCGCGCGGGCGGCGGTGTCAACGCGTTGCGTGGTCACGCGAACGTGCAGGGCATTACCGACATGTGCGCGTATTCCGAGGTGCTGCCGGGTTATATGTCAGCTCCGACCGATGCCGACGACACGCGCGAGAAGTATCTCGCGGCGCGCACGCCGAAGGCGTTGCGGCCGAATCAGGTGAACTTTCCGCAGAACTTTGCAAAGTGGAATGTCAGCCTGCAGAAGGCTTGGTTTGGCGATGCGGCGACCAAGGAAAACAATTTCGCGTACGACTGGTTGCCGAAGCGTGACGGCGCCTACGACGTGCTCGCGATCTTCGAGCGCATGTATCAGGGCCGGATGAACGGCTTCATCACTCAGGGTTTCAACCCGCTGGCGGCGCTTCCGAACAAGAAGAAGGTCAGCGCGGCACTGTCGAAACTGAAATACCTGGTCATCATCGATCCGTTGCAAACCGAAACGGCGGAGTTCTGGAAAAACTTCGGCGACTCAAATAACGTCAGTTCGGCGGACATCAAGACCGAGGTGATCCGGCTGCCTGCCAACTGCATCGCTGAAGAGGCCGGGTCGTTCACGAGCTCGGGCCGCGTGGTGCAGTGGCACTGGGCCGCGGCCGAACCTCCGGGCGAAGCCAAGATCGATCGCGAGATCATCGGCACACTGTTCACGAAACTCCGCGAGATGTACGCCAAGGATGGCGGCAAGCTGCCCGATCCGATCCTGAAGCTCACATGGAACTACAGCAATCCGAGCGTTCCAAGCGCGGAAGAAGTGTTGCGCGAAATCAGCGGCCGTGCTCTGACCGACGTGGTCGACCCGAAAGACAAAACCAAGACCCTGGTCAAGGCCGGTGAGCAACTCGCGGGCTTTGGTCTGCTGCAGGACGACGGCTCGACGGCATGCGGTAACTGGATCTATTGCGGCTCATGGTCGCAGGCCGGCAATCTGACCGCGCGACGCGATTCGAACGATCCGGGCAATTTAGGCAATAACCTGACGTGGGGCTATTCTTGGCCGTCGAATCGGCGCGTGCTTTACAACCGCGCAGGCGCTGATCCGAGTGGCAAGCCGTGGGATCCGAAGCGCGGCGGCATTCGCTGGGACGGCACGCGCTGGGTGGGAATCGATGTTCCGGATTTTGGACCGACGCTCAGTCCGGAAAGCGGCGCCGGCCCATTCATCATGACCAACGAAGGCGTGGCGCGCTTGTATGCGCCAGCCATGAACGAAGGGCCATTCCCCGAGCACTACGAGCCATTCGAAACGCCGATCGGCACCAACCCGCTGCATCCCAAGGTGGTCAGCAATCCGGCCGCGCGCGTGTTCAAGGGGGATGTTGAATCGTTCGGCAAGGCCGATGAGTTTCCGTACGCGGCGACGACTTATCGCCTGACCGAGCACATGCACTTCTGGACCAAGAACGTTGAGTCCAACGCGATCGTTCAGCCGGAGCAGTTCATCGAAATCGGCGAAAAATTGGCGAAAGCAAAGGGCATCGGCAATGGCGATCTGGTCAGGGTGCGCAGCAATCGCGGCGAGCTCAAAGCCAAGGCGGTTGTCACCCGGCGCGTAGCCGATCTGCAGTGCAACGGCAAGGAGGTCTACACCGTGGGGATCCCGATTCACTGGGGCTTCGTCGGGGTGGCGAAGAGCGGTTATCTGGCCAACAATCTGACGCCGTACGTCGGTGACGCGAATTCGCAGACGCCGGAGTACAAGGCGTTCCTGGTCAACATCGAGAAAGCGTAGGAGCAAACCATGCCATCTATGCAATCACTCGACGTTCAATTGCGCTCGGCCACCACGACGGCTTCGCCGCAGGTTCGTACTGCGAGCGAGCCGGTTGCCAAGCTGATCGACATCTCGAAATGCATCGGCTGCAAGGCATGCCAGGTTGCGTGCATGCAGTGGAACGATTTGCGCGACGACATCGGTACCACCACCGGCGTCTACGACAACCCGATCGATCTGACTGATCAGTCGTGGACCGTGATGCGCTTTGCGGAGGTGTCGCGCGACGACGGCTCGATGGAGTGGCTGATCCGCAAGGACGGCTGCATGCACTGCGAGGATCCGGGCTGCCTTAAGGCGTGCCCGGCGCCCGGCGCGATCGTCAAGTACGCCAATGGGATCGTCGACTTCATTTCGTCGAACTGCATCGGCTGCGGCTATTGCATCGCGGGCTGTCCTTTCGACATTCCCCGCATCAGCAAGACCGACAACAAGGCCTACAAGTGCACGCTGTGCTCTGACCGTGTGGCCGTGGGACTGGCACCCGCGTGCGTGAAGACATGTCCGACCGGAGCGCTGCAGTTCGGCTCCAAGACCGACATGGTCGCGCGCGGTGAAAAGAGAGTTGGTGATCTGAAGGAGCGCGGCTTCCAGCA
>JBGTEW010000104.1:0-2417 GCA_041747615.1 Burkholderiaceae bacterium
CTGGGAGCGGGACTGCAGCATTCAGCGACGGCACCAGAAACTCGTCGAGGAGGGGCCTTCACCGGTGCTGACGCCCACCACGCGTCAGGCCATTTGCGATGCTGCCGTCAAACTCGCCGCCGGCATCGGTTATGTCGGCGCCGGAACCGTCGAGTTCATCTACGACGCCGAGACGCACGCGTTCTACTTCATCGAAATGAATACGCGCATTCAGGTCGAGCACCCCGTCACCGAGATGCTGACGGGAATTGATCTCGTGCGCGAGCAACTCCGCGTCGCGACGGGTGAACATCTTTCGTTTCCTGACGGTGGCGTCGAAATCAACGGTCACGCGATCGAGCTGCGCATCAACGCAGAAGATCCCGATCGTGGCTTCACACCCTGCCCAGGGACACTCTCTGCATGGTCTCCCCCGCGCATGCAACATGTGCGCTTCGACAGTCATGTCTACCGCGGCTACACGATCCCCCCCTTTTACGATTCACTTCTCGGCAAGCTCATCGTTCACGGCACGGACCGCAGCGATACAATAGACCGCGCCCGACTCGCGCTCGACGCGTTTTGTGCCGAGGGTATCGCGACCACATTGCCCTTTCACCGTCAACTTCTCCGGCACGCCGATTTCTTAGAGGGATCGGTCCACACGCGATGGGTTGAATCGGAGTTTGAACATGGCCGATCCGCGCACCATCAGGCTGATTGACGTCACGCTTCGCGATGCGCACCAGTGCCTTTGGGCCACGCGCATGACGACCGCGATGATGCGCGATCTGGCGCCACGCCTCGATCGCGCAGGCTTCGAGGCCATCGACCTCGTGGGCGGCGCGGTCTTCGATGTCTGCGTGCGCTATCTGCGGGAAGATCCGTGGGAGCGGATGCGCTTGCTCTCCTCATGGGTGACGAATACCCCGCTCATCATCCATACGCGCGGCCAAAGTCTCTTTACGTTCGAATTCTTCGCCGATGATGTCGTGGAACTGGCCGCGGAACGCTTCGTCGCGAATGGCATGCGCTATCACACCCCGTACGACGCGCTCAACGACATGCGCAACCTGGAGATACCGATCAAAGCCGGAAAGCGGCATGGACTGTATGTTGCGGGCGGGCTCGTATTCACATTCAGCCCGGTCCACACCGACGCTTACTACGTCCGCAAAGCAGAAGAACTGATCCGGCTCGGTGTCGACGCCGTGTTCATCAAGGATGCCAGCGGCCTGCTGACGCCCGAGCGGATTGCAACCTTGGTGCCCGCCATCAAGAAAGTGCTCGGCAGTCGGCCGCTTCAGATCCACTCACACTGCAATTCTGGTCTCGCGCCCTATGTCGTCCTGCAAGCTGTCAAGTACGGCGTCGATGTCGTTCACACCGCAACGTCCACGCTGGCCAATGGCGTCTCGCACGCACCGACCGAGCGCGTTGCTGACAATCTGCGCCGGCGGGGGCACGACGTGCGCATCGACCTCGATGTTGTCAGGGAAGTCGCCGAACGGCTGTCGTACATCGCGGAGAAAGAAGGCAAGCCCGAAGGAAGCCCCAACGAATACGACGAGTTTCACTTCCAGCACCAATGCCCTGGCGGGATGGTCTCGAACCTCGCCTTCCAGTTGGAAACCATGGGCCTTCGTGATCGGCTCGATGAAATTCTGGAGGAAACGTGGCATGTCCGCGAGGATCTAGGCTACCCCATCGTCGTCAGTCCATTTGCGCAGTTCATCGTGACGCAAGCGGTGTTGAACGTGGTTGGCCGCGACAAAGGGAACGCGCGATATGATGCCGTCCCGGACGAAGTGCGCCTCTACGTGCGCGGCGGCTATGGTGAGATCGCCGGGGCGATCGAGCCCAGTCTGTACGACAAGATCACGCGCGGCGCGCAACCCATCGTGAAGCGCCCGGGTGCGTTGGTTCCGCCGGCGCTCGACCGGATCCGCAAGTCTCGCGGGCCATTCAAATCGGACGATGATCTGCTGTTGGCCGCCTTCTATGACGATGCGCAATATCGCGGACTGAAGGATGCCGGCCCGATCAAGACCGACTATCCACTGATGGAAACACCGCTACTCACCCTGGTCAAAGAGCTGACGGCGCGTCCGTCGATCAGGGGCTTTCAACTGAAGACAAGCTGAACCGGATTGCACGCGATACGGTCTGAGTAGCTTTCGCCGGGCTGTTGCGTGCGCACACGGCTGGTCCAGAATTCGAGGCGATTGATTCCGGAAATCAGAAACGCCATAGTGAAGGTCGCGCTTCGTACCGATGACATCGATCCGGACCGACATCACGTTCAGCGTGGTGACGCGACGCGCGTAGAATGCATCGGGAGAAAGTGCTCGTGAGCCTGACGTACCGGGAAGTTGCGGAGATCCTCAAGGTCATTGACGCGTCCAACTGTGACGAGGTCGTGCTTGAGATCGCAGGAA
>JBGTEW010000105.1:0-2924 GCA_041747615.1 Burkholderiaceae bacterium
GCTGCCGGATGCCGGTGCGCGCGACGATCCATTCATCCGACGTTTCGATCCCTCGCGTCGCGAGGTCGCGCGCCAGCTCATCGTTGGACACGGCCCTTGCGGGAAGCGCGGAGCCGGTACCGGTGACGCGGGAGTAAATGCGCTTCATGCGCCGGCGGCAGCCGGCTGGTTGCCCCGGCTGGCCTGCTCGAGCTGTGCCAGTTGAGCCAGCATCGGCCGCACCTCGGCCACGGTGCGATCAAGCACATGATGGCGCGCCTGCTCGAAGCCGCGCCTGAGCGCGCTTTCAAACGCAAGGACATCGGCCGAGCCGTGGCTTTTGATGACCAGCCCGCGCAGCCCAAGCAGGCTTGCACCGTTGTGCCGGCGGTGATCCACCCTGCGTTTGAAGCGTCTAAGCACGGGCAGCGCAGCCATCGCCTGCAGGCGCGACAGCGGCCCGCGCGTGAACTCCTCGCGCACGAATCCTGCCAGCATCAGTGCCAGGCCTTCAGCTGTCTTCAACGCGACGTTGCCGACGAATCCATCGCACACGATGACGTCGGTCTTGCCCCTGAAAATGTCATTGCCTTCGACGTTGCCGACAAAATTGAGCGGGCTGGCACGCAGCAGCTCGGCGGCCTGCTTGACGACTTCGTTGCCCTTGATCAGCTCTTCACCGATATTGAGCAGACCCACCGTCGGTCGATCAATATCCTCGACCGCCGCTACCAGCGCGCTGCCGAGAATGGCGAATTGCAGCAGATGCTCGGGTTCACAATCGACATTGGCGCCCAGATCGAGCACCGTCGTCAGGCCGCCCGCCTGGTTCGGCAGCACCGCCGCAATCGCCGGACGATCGATGCCGTCGAGCGTCTTCAATACGAAACGGGCAATCGCCATTAGCGCGCCCGTGTTGCCGGCGCTGACGCAGACATCGGCCCGGCCATCCTTGACCAGATTGATCGCCACCCGCATCGACGAATCACGCTTGCTGCGCAATGCGATCGCCAGCGCGTCATCCATCGTCACGACTTCATCAGCGTGCACGACCTCGACATGTTCCCGGCCGCGGCTCTTCAACAGGGGTTCGATGTCGGTGCTGCGACCGACCAGCAGCAGCCGAACGTCCGGCTGATGCTCGAGAAAGGCAAGCGACGCCGGCACTGTGACAGAGCAGCCATGGTCACCGCCCATGCAATCAACGGCGATGCGCGTAGTCACCTCGGGCGTTCGCTGCGAACAGCGCGAGAAACGATCGACGATACAGACTACTCGTCGCTCTTGGTCTGAAGGACCTTCTTGCCGCGGTAAAAACCGGTCGAGCTGATGTGATGACGACGATGCACTTCGCCGGTCGTCGGCTCGATCGCCGTCGGAGGATTCGTAAGGAAGTCATGCGCCCGATGCATGCCGCGCTTCGACGCCGACTTCTTGTTCTGCTGGACAGCCATGGGAACCCCGCGAAAAGGCGTAGATTGTACCGGAGCGAATTTGGCGCGTTCGCGCCGTTTCTGATCAAACGTACTGAATGCCCTTGTCGGCCATCAACTGCTCGAAACCGGGCGGCTGCGTCGCGCCGTTGGCCACCAACGCTTCCAGGCTTGTTTCCCTGGCTTTCACGTCATCCAATGAGCTCAGCACGCCTTCGAGCGCCTCTCGCGCGACAACGACGACACCGTCCTGGTCGCCAATGACGACATCGCCGGAGCTGACCATCACGCCGCCGACGTAGATCGGCTGGCCGACCTTCCCAGGGCCATCTTTACGGGGCGAGTTTGGCGACAGGCCCCGCGCGAAAACAGGAATGCCGACCGCATTCAGGCCGTCTATGTCGCGCACCAGGCCATCGGTGACCACGGCGCAGACGCCCTGGTTCTTTGCCATCCCGAGAAGCATGTCGCCGACGACGCTGGCTTCCTCGTACGCATCGGTGGCGATCACCAGGACGTCGCCCGGCAGTGCGTACTGAATAGCCGCGTACGCTGCCAAGTTGTCGCACGGTCGGCTCTGGACCGTCAACGCAACTCCGCAGAAACGCATTGCCCGTGTCAACGGCCGCACGCGGTAGTCGAGCCCGCCGCGACGTCCGTTGGCGTCCACGACCCAACAGGTGGGCGCCTCGCGCAAACGCTGCACGAGATCGGCCGGAGGCCGCGCGAAGTTTCTGCGAACGATCAATGCGGGTGGGTTGAGCATGAATCTTCTTTCTTAAATCGATGCGTGGAATGCTCAGCAGATTATCGACAATTCGCCTGGCTACATCGCGGGCATTTCGCCCGACGCTAGTGCCGCTCGTGGCTCTTGGCTTTCTTCAGCGCAGTCAGCACTGCAAACGGGTTGGGACGCAGCGCGGCATCGGCACCCCGTGGCATCGGCAATGAGCACTCGACATGGCGCGGCACCAGCGGCAGCGACAGGATCGCCTCCTCTTCTATCCACTCGTAAAGATTAAGCGCGTGTGAACCGACCAGCGCCTCGAGCTCATCGTCTTCTATAGGCAACGCCTCCAGTGCTTGTTCATTTTCAACAAAACGGAACCGAGTGATCTGATCGAGTGTGAATTCGACAGGGCAGTTGCATCGCTGGCAGGTTAGCTGCAAGCGGCCGGCTAGATGCAGGTCGGCACCGGGAAACCCTTCGTTGTCTACGAGCCCGTCGATCCCGTAACGCAGCTCCCCTTCCGTACTGGAGAGCGATTCCGTCAGCCGCGGCAGCCGCGCGATCGCGACCTCGCCCTCGAGATGCCGCCGCGTGCGTGCAAGATCGGAGGTGTTGACGGTGGGCGATTCGGTTGAAGTGCGACTTCGTTCCATGATATTGACCGGCAGAGCGCCGCTACACTCATGGCCATGCCCGCCGACGCTCGACCGCTGATCGTACTCGCGTCGACGTCGCGTTATCGGCGCGACCTGCTCGAGCGCCTGCGCCTGCCTTTCGAAGTC
>JBGTEW010000106.1:0-12773 GCA_041747615.1 Burkholderiaceae bacterium
GCGCGGCAGGGTGGCGATTACCGGCGGCAGGCGGGCGAACAGGAGAAAGACGCCGATCAGAACGAGCGCTGCGCCGGCGCCCACCAGCATCGTGTCATCTCCGACGACGGCGCCGGCGACGAGCTCTTCGCGCAGCGCGAAGAGCTGGCGCCCATCGAGGAGCGCGATAACTCCGAGCACGATCAGGATCGCGCCCACGCCCGCGTAGTGCCCGCGCGGCGTCAGCTCTGTTACCGCGTCAGGGTGACCGCCTTTCACGTTGGCGATCATACGCAAACGCGCGCCTTCGTCGGCTAGATAATGACCTGAAGGGCCTTATGCGGTCGCGACCGCCGAGTTATCAACAACGGTCAACCGTGCAGCCGGCAACACTGCAGAAAATGTGCTGCCACGCCCGATCTCGGAGTGCACTTCCAGATGCCCGCCATGGCGCAGAAGCACGTGTTTGACGATGGCCAGTCCGAGGCCGGTGCCGCCCCGTTCGCGCGACCGGCTCTTGTCGACGCGATAAAAGCGCTCGGTCAGCCGGGCTATATGCTCCGGCGCAATGCCGATGCCGGTATCGGTAACTTCGAAGCTGCCGCCGTTCGCATCTTCGCGCCATGCCAGTTTTATAGTGCCGCCCTCCGGCGTGTAACGCACCGCGTTGGAAACGATATTGCCGAACGCACTGCGCAGCTCTTCCCGGCTGCCGAGTACGAAGCCCGGAGTCAGCTCGACGTCGATCTGGTGGCGCCCCAGCGACAGCGCGCGAGCTTCATCGGCCACTTCGCGCACGAGTTGCCGCACATCGACGACTTCGTCGGCCAGAGGACTTTCGCGCGATTCGAGCCGCGAGAGCGTCAACAGGTCTTCGACCAGCCGGTGCATGCGCTGCGCCTGCTCCTGCATCAATTGCAAATGATGCTGCCGGGTGGCGCCGTTGTCGGACTGCGATTCGATCAGCATTTCGAGGAATCCGTTGACCACCGTCAGCGGAGTGCGCAGCTCATGCGATACGTTGGCAATGAAGTCGCGCCGCACAGCATCGACCCGCTCGCGCTGCGTGATGTCCCGTGTGATCAGAATCGATCGCGCCGGTTCGAACTCGACGATGCGCACTTCCAGTGCAAGGCCGGGGCGCGCGATCGGCTCGAAAATCAGCGGCGCATCGAAACGCGCAGAAGTCATGTAGCTGACGAATTCCGGATCGCGCACCAGGTTTGTGAGGCGCAGCCCCTGGTCCGCGCGCAACGAAATGCCGAGATGCTGTTCTGCAATCGGATTGCACCAGTCGATCTGCAGGGTGGCGTCGATCAGCACGATGCCCTCCGGCAGCGCGCTGATCGTGCGGCGAAATCGCTCTTCGTTGTCCAGCAGACGCCGTTCGTTCTGCTCGGTTGCGCGCCGGCTGCGATAAAGACGCGCGAACACATCGGTCCAGACGCCCCAGCCGTTCGGCACCGCTTCGAGGTCCGGCGCCTCGAGCCATGCTGCGAGCAGGCTGGTGTAAACGAGATGAATGACGAGCAGCACAGCAAGCCCGGCGACGGCGACGATGAGTCCGACGGTTGGGTTAAACAAGAAGCCGGCGGCGATAGAAACCAGCGCTAGCGCAGCCAAACGAGCAACCGCGGGCGCCAGCACGGCGAAACGATGATGAGCCACCATCGGCATGGAGGCAGTTTAGCGCTTGGCGATCGCCGTCATGTACGAGTCATCTCCGATGCAAGCAGCTCGAACGGACCGCGGATCGGGATTTGTAGCTCGGCAAACTCCCGCGTGCCTGCCGCCCAGTTGTGGTCAAGTGCAAACGCCCGGCAGCTGGCTCGATCGATTCGCAGCGCGCGCAGTGCCGCCTTCTGCAGATTCTGATCCGATGTTCTCGGTGACAGGTAACGTCTCCGTTGCTGGCCTACTGCTCAGGCCGTGTAGACAACCGATATCCAAGACCCCGCACGGTCTGAACCAGATGCTGCGCATTGCCTTGCGTCAGGGCTTTGCGCAGGCGCAGTACATGTACGTCGACCGTGCGCTCCTCGATAAAGACATGATCGCCCCACACGCTGTCGAGCAGCTGCGTGCGCGAGAACACGCGGTCCGGATGACTGATCAGAAACTTGAGCAGCTTGAACTCTGCCAGGCCCATTTTGATCGGCGCGCCCGCGGCCGAAACCTCGTGTCGGGTTGGGTCAATCACCAGTGGTCCATATTCGAGTGGCTCGCCGCTGTGCTCGGGCGAGCGGCGCCTGAACACCGCTCGCATGCGCGCAATCAGCTCGCGCGGTGAAAAGGGCTTGACGACGTAGTCGTCGGCGCCGGTATCGAGCCCGACCACCTTGTCGGCTTCGTTGCCCTTGGCGGTCAGCATGATCACCGGGACGACCTTGGTGCGCTCGTGCGCGCGCAAATCCTTCAGCAACTCAATGCCGGATTTATCGGGAAGCATCCAGTCGAGCAGCACCATGTCGGGCAGCTCGCGATCGATCGCGTCGCGTCCGGCACTGACCGAATCGGCGCGGCGCACCGTGTAGCCCTGCGTCGTACACGTATAGGCCACCAGCTCCTGAATCGCCGGCTCATCCTCAATCACCAGGATCGATGCAGAACTCATGCACCCGCCACCGCTCGTTCGACATCTTCCAGAGGCTGGTGCCGTGCATCCCAGCCCTGTGAGATGAAGATCACATGCTCGGCGACGTTCTTCGCGTGATCGCCGATGCGCTCGATCGCCTTGGCGACCCACACGCAATCAAGAGAGGCCGAAATCGTGCGCGGATCCTCCATCATGAACGTGATCAACTGCCGCAGAACCGCGCGAAATCGATCGTCGATCCCCAGATCGTCCTTGATGATCGACGCTGCCGCGACCGCGTCCATTCGGGCAAACGCGTCCAGTGCGCGGCGCAGCATCGACGCCGCCGCTTCTCCCGAAAACTTGATATCGGGAATGCGATTCAGTCGCGAATGATCGGCCTTCTCGTGCAGCCATTTGACCGCGCGCGCAATCTTGCTGGCCTCGTCCCCGATGCGCTCGAGATCGGTGATGACCTTGGCGATGCCGGTGATCATCCGCAGATCCCCCGCGGTCGGCTGCCGGCGGGCAATCACATGGTTGACCATCTGGTCGACGTTGATCTCCAATTCGTTGACGCGCTTGTCGGCATCGATCGCCTGCTGCGCCAGCTCCAGGTTCGCGGACTCGAAAGCCGAAAGCGCAGCGCGCACCTGGGATTCGACCAGCCCTCCCATCTGCAGCACGCGCGAGCGCATGGCCTCGAGTTCTTCGTCGTACTTCCGTACCAGGTGATCGCCGGTTTGCATCTTCTCTCCTTAACCGAAACGACCGGTGATGTAGTCCTCGGTTTCCTTGCGCTTCGGCTTGATGAAGATCTGGTCGGTATCGCCGAATTCCATCAGCTCGCCGAGATACATGTACGCGGTGTAATCCGACACACGCGCCGCCTGTTGCATATTGTGGGTCACGACCAGGATCGTGACCCTGTCCTTCAGCCCGGTCATCAGCTCCTCGATCGAGGCGGTCGCGATCGGGTCGAGCGCCGAGGTCGGCTCGTCGAACAGTAGCAGCTCGGGATCGGTCGCCAGCGCGCGCGCGATGCACAGTCGCTGCTGCTGCCCGCCCGACAGGTTGAACGCCAGTTCCTGCAGCCGATCCTTGCCCTCGTCCCATAGCGCCGCTGAACGCAATGCCTGCTCGACCTTCTCGTCCAGCACCGACTTCGACTTCACGCCACGGACCCGCAGTCCATAGGCGACATTCTCGTAAATCGACTTCGGAAACGGGTTCGGCTTCTGGAACACCATGCCGATGCGCATGCGGACCTCGATCGGATCCACGCTTTTCGCAAGGATGTTGACGTTGTCGGGTTGCAGCCGGATCTCGCCCACGTACTTCGTCTTCGGATACAGGTCGTGCATCCGGTTGAAGCAGCGCAAAAAGGTTGATTTGCCGCAGCCGGACGGCCCGATCAAGGCAGTGACGTGGTTCTGGTAGATCGGCATCGAGATGGCCTTAAGTGCCTGGAAGTCGCCGTAGAAGAAGTCAAGGCCGCGCGCCTCGGCCTTCATCGGCGGCGTCACGCGCTCAGCCGTACTCGACGGCAACTCGGCGACGGCGCTCTGGACGCTCACCATTTGATCTTCTTTCTCACTTGATAGCGGATGTAGATCGCCAGGCCATTCATCAACAGCGTCATTGCCAGCAGTATCACCCCCGCCGCCGCGGCGTTCAGCTGAAACGCGGTGTCGGGCCTCGATACCCAGTTGAACATCTGGATCGGCAACACCGTGAACTCCGACATCACCCAGTCGAAATTGATAAACGGCGGCGTGGCCTGGATCGGAGATTCCGGAAGGAATGCGATAAAGGTGAGTGCACCGATCACAATGATCGGGGCGGTCTGGCCAATTGCCTCGGCCATGCCCAGAATCACGCCGGTCAGGATGCCGCCAGCGGAGTACGGCAACAGATGCGCCGAGATCATCTGCCAGCGCGTCGCCCCCAGCGCATACGCAGCTTCGCGAATCTGCCCCGGCACCGCGCGCAGCGCCTCGCGCGATGCCACGATCACAATCGGAAGGATTAGCAGTGCCAGTGTCAGCCCCGCTGACAGGACGCTTTCGCCGAACCCGAACTGGTACACGAACAGGCTCAGGGCCAACAGTCCGTAGACGATCGACGGCACCCCCGCCAGATTGGTCACGTTGATCTCGATCAGGTCGGTCAGCCAGTTCTTGCGCGCGTACTCCTCCAGATAAATGGCCGCGCCGATGCCCAGCGGCACCGCAGCGACCATCGTGACCAGCATCACCATGGCACTGCCGACCCACGCCGAGAGAATGCCTGCCTGTTCAGCCCGGCGCGAAGGAAAGTTCGTCAGGAAATCCCATGTGAGTCGCGGCAGTCCGTCGAACAGCAGCTGCAGGAACGCAGCGACCAGCACCAGCACTGCGAACATCGTGCATAGCAACCCCGTCATGGCGAAGACAACCTGTTTGCGCTTGCCGGACGCAATCAGCGAACGGATGTCGTGCAGGCCGACGACCGGATGCGGGGGGTGAATGGTGGTCATCAGTAAGCTTCGCGATAACGCTTCCGCAGCAAATGGCCGGCGATGTTCAGCACCAGTGTCATCAACAGCAGCGTCAGGCCGGCAGCGAAGATGCTCCGGTAGCCGATAGATCCGTGCGGCAGATCCCCCAGGCTCACCTGCGCGATGTAGGCAGTGATCGTGGCCGCGGCGTCGGTGGGGTTGAACGTGAAGATCGTGTTCTGGCCGGCGGCGATGGCCACGATCATCGTCTCACCGATTGCGCGGGCCGCTGCCAGCACATACGCGGCAATCACGCCGGAGATGGCCGCCGGCATGACGATCTTCACCGCGACCTGCAGCTTGTTCGAGCCGACCGCATACGCGCCTTCACGCATGTACATCGGCACGGCGCGCATCGCATCTTCCGCCAGCGAGGCGATCGTCGGAGTGGTCGCCACGCCGATCACCAGACCGGCGGAAAGCATGTTGAAGCCCGGAAGGCCGGGCATGATCGTGGCCTGCAGCAGCGGCGTGACGAACAGCAAGGCGAAATAACCGAACACGATGGTCGGCACCGCCGCAATCAGTTCGAGCACCGGCTTGATGATCTCGCGCACCGAGTGCGGCGCAAATTCCGACAGGTAGATCGCGATGATGGTCCCCATCGGAATCGCCACTAACAGGGCGATCGTGGTCACCGTCAGCGTTCCGGAGACCAGCGGCAGAATGCCGTACTGTGGATCCGAAAACAGCGGTGTCCAAAACTTGCTTGTCAGGAACTCAACGAGCGAAACTTCCTCGAAGAACCCGATCGACTCGTACACCAGGATCGCCGTGATCGCCACGGTTGTGAACACCGCCACCAGGCCGGTGAATAGCAGGACGATCTCGATCGCCCGCTCCTTCAGGTATCGCAGCCTCTTGTGGCGCAGCGCTTCCGTTATCGGCTCGTCCGTCGGCGACATGATCACAGCGGCGTCGGCATGCGGCATGAAGTGAGATTCTCGGTGGGCGAGAGTACATCCCGCGCGGTTTTGACGGAAAAGGGCCGGAAGTCGCTTTGACCGCCGGCCCCGGGGGAGAAGTCGGAAAGCGTTACTTGGCTTCCATCTTCATCAACTGATCGATCGTCACGCCGACCAGATTCGACCCACCGAACTTCGTCCCGGCCTTATTCTTCGACACGGTGTTCATGTTATCGGCGTACGCGGCCGCAGGCAGAGGCACGATCTTGACTTCGCGCACCAGCTTGTCAGCATTCTTGTTGAAGTACTCAATAAACTCCCGCACTTCGGGACGCTTGGCAGACTCCGCCTTGACGTAAATGAACATCGGCCGCGATAACGGCTGATACGTGCCGTCGACCACCGTGTCCAAAGTCGGAGCGATCGCCTTGCCGCTCTTCCATGTGATCGGCACCGCGCGCACTTTGTCCTTGTTTTCTGCGTAATACGAGTAACCGAAGAAGCCGATCGCGTTTGGATCGCGCGAGATGCCCTGAACCAGCACGTTGTCGTCTTCCGACGCCGTGAAGTCACCGCGGCTCGATTTCGACTTGCCGGTCACCGCTTCGGTAAAGTAGTCGAACGTACCGGAGTCGGCGCCGGCGCCGAACAGCTTGATCTCAGCATCTGGCCAGGCCGGATTGACCTGGTTCCAGCGGGTGATCTTGCCTTGTGCTGCAGGCTCCCACATTTTCTTCAGCTCATCGATCGAGATTTGCTTGAGCCACGTGTTCTTCGGATTGACGACGACCGATAATGCATCGTAGGCCACCGGCATTTCGTAATAGGTCACGCCGGCTTTCTTGCAGTCTTCCATCTCGGACTTGGTGATCGGGCGCGACGCGTTGGAGATATCGGTTTCGCCGCGGCAGAACTTCTTGAAGCCGCCGCCGGTACCGGAGATGCCGACGGTAACCTTGACCGCACCTTTCTTGGCTTTCTGGAACTCCTCGGCCACCGCTTCGGTGATCGGATAAACGGTGCTCGATCCGTCGATGCGGACGGTCTGAGCTACTGCCTGGGTGCAGATCAGGCCGGCACCAAACAACGCCGCAGCCATACCGGCGCGGCGAAATGAAAATAATTGATTCATCGTGTACCCCACAAAAGTTGATGCTAGAAGACGCTAGACCGTAAGCGCTTGCCGAACTCTATGCGCCGCAGGTGACCGATCCGTGACATGACATCTAGCGACTTTCCCTTCACGGATCGCGAGGCCTATGCCTTCTTGCAGTGCTTGTTGACCACCTTGCCCTGATGGGCCAGCGAAACGCCGTCCGCGCCGCCGGTGCGCATCACGAATCCCTCGCCGGTGTAACTGCCGTCAGCCGCTGGCGAGAGTTCGGCGGCGCCATGGTGGGTGCGTACACGGACCGATTTGGTGTCCGGATTCCAGCGCGCCTGAAAAGCGCCTTTCTCGCACGCGTAGTTCACGAACTTGCCGGCTTCCATGCCTGCCGGCGCTGAGGCGGTCGTTGCGCAGGCAGTAACCGCCAGTGTCAAACACAGGGGTAGCGAAATGCGGATCATTTGGTCTCCTTGAGCGAGGGAGCGATGATTGTGTTGCGGGCACGTGACCGAACCGTGACACGCTGCATCAGTGGCGAGAGCGCGAACTCAGCAGCCAGGACACCGCCAGCAGCGCTACCAGTGCTCCCCCGAACTGCGCGAGGATGAATGCCGGCGCATCAACCGGGCGGATACCGGCAAAGGTATCCGTAAGTGATCGCGCCAGCGTCACTGCAGGATTGGCGAAGGAGGTGGAGGCGGTGAACCAGTAGGCGGCGGCGATGTAGCTCCCCACCGCCGCCGCGACCCGCGATGGCGCGAACTTCACCGTCAGCAGAATGGTCGCGATCAGACCAAAGGTCGCGATGAACTCGGCAACAAATTGCGCAGCGCCCGACCGCTGCTTGAGCGAGAACTGCACTATCGGCAATTCGAACATCAGGTGCGCAGAGGCGACCCCGGCAAATGCGCCGGCCATCTGGGCGGCGACATACGCAACGCAAAGCTTCCACGAAAGACCGCGCTGAAGCGCCGCGACCACACTGACCGCCGGATTGAAGTGCCCGCCGCTGATCGATCCGAAGACCGTGATCAGCACGAACAGCATCGTGCCGGTGGCCGCCGTGTTGGCGAGCAATGCGATCGCCACATTGCCGCCTGCGAGACGCTCGCCCATGATGCCCGAGCCAACGACCGCCGCGAGCAGCAGCGCAGTTCCGAGCGCCTCCGCGGCCAGTCGCCGCGGCGCGGAGAAGCGCTCAGTCAACTTTGCCGATCGAATCCAGCCGCTGCTTCAGTGCGAGCCTGTCGAGTTTGTCCAGCGGCAGCGCTAGGAACAGGTCGAGTCTGCGCTGCAGCGTCGTGAATGCACGCAGGAACGCCTTCTCCCTCGTCTCGTGGTCGCCTTCGACAGCAGCCGGATCCTCGACACCCCAGTGTGCCGTCACCGGTTGCCCGGGCCATACCGGACACACTTCGCCGGCGGCGTCATCGCAGACCGTGAACACGAAGTCGAGCTTTGGCGATTCCGGCCGCGCGAATTCATCCCAGCTCTTGCTGCGCAATCCATCGATCGGCAGACGGCTCTTTTGCAGGAGTTCAATCGTCATCGGGTTGACCTGCCCCGCGGGATGACTGCCGGCACTGTGGGCAATGAACTGGCCCTGCCGCTTGGACCGCGCGTTCAGCAGCACCTCGCCCATGATCGAACGCGCGGAATTGCCGGTGCACAGAAACAGCACGTGCCTGAGTTGATCGCTCATTGCGCCCTCGTTATCTGCAACAGCCGGCGCCCGCGCGCTCACTTTGCCTGGTCTACGACGCATCGGCAGGGACACAGCATGACGACTTCGACTCGTCATCCGCGCTGCCGCACGATGCCGCGCGATCGCCGCCAAAGAACTCGACCTGCCCGAGCGTGCGGTAGGTCTCCCATGGAACTCCCTGTGGATCGGTGTACCAGTACTTGTTGGAACGCGCATAGCAGCAGGTACCGCTCTCCGCCGCAGCGGAAAGATCCGCCGCCTCGGCCTGCTCTCGGAGTGATTCGAGTTCCTCGTCCGAATCAACCTGCAGTCCGAGATGATTGATTCCCGGCTCCTCTCCGCGCTGTGAGATGGCGAAGTTGATGCGCGGGTCGTCGACCATCCATTTGGCGTAGTCGTCCTTGCTGACCGTCGGGTCAGCGCCGAACAGCGCTGAATAAAAGCGGATGCTCGATTCCAGATCCTTGACTGCGACATGCACGTGAAAGCGTTTCATGCTCGTACCTTTCTTCGGGAATTTTTTGATGGGGACGAAGGAGCGCAGCCAGCTCCGACGGGAGAACACGCGCCACCGTCCGCCGCGCAGCAGTTCTCGCTCAGAAAGCCGAGCAGATGATTCATCATCGCGAAGTTTGCGGAGTAAAAGATGAACCTTCCATCCTGCCGCGCGCTGACCAGGTTTGCGTGCGCGAGCTCCTTCAGGTGAAACGACAGCGTGGCGGGCGAAACGCCTAGCTGCTCGGCGATCTCGCCCGCCGCCAGCCCGCTGGTGCCCTGCTGCACCAGGCGGCGAAACACTTCCAGGCGGGTGTCCTGAGCAAGCGCCGCCAGCGCACGGACCGCATCTGTTATTTTCATATTTCAATGATTATCGAAATTTTGCGGCCTGTCAAGCGCCAGATAAAAAGAACTGCTTACTGCCGCACCGGCTGGCCGGCGACACTCGCCAGCCGGTGAGCCATCGATTGCGCGATCTCGACTTCGGACGCCTCTACCATCACGCGCAGTACCGGCTCGGTCCCCGACGGGCGGATCAACACGCGGCCGCTGCCGTTGAGCTCGCGCTCGACCGAAGAGACTGCCTTGACGAGATCGGCATGCGTGGTCCAGTCAAAACCCCGCTCGACACGGGCGTTTACCAATGCCTGCGGCATCAGCACCAGCTCGGATGTCAAATCGAGCAGCGAGCTGCCCTGCCGCCTTGCTGCAGACAGCACCTGCAGCGCACTTACGATGCCGTCGCCGGTGGTGTGGCAATCGAGGCAGAGCAGATGGCCCGACCCTTCACCGCCATACAGCCAGCCTTTTTCTTCGAGCAGCTCCAGCACATAGCGATCGCCGACCTTGGCGCGCGCAAACGGAACGTTGAGCTCTGCCAACTTCCGTTCGAGTGCGTAGTTTGTCATCAGCGTGCCGGCCACCCCCTTCACGCGCTCGCGCCGCATGCGGTCGCGCACGATGACGTACAGCAATTCGTCGCCGTTATAAATGCGCCCCGCGGAATCGGCGATCACGACACGGTCGGCGTCGCCGTCGAGTGCGATGCCGAAATCGGCCTGGTGCGCCCTGACTGCATCCGCAAGATGGCCGGCATGCACGGCACCGACACCGTCGTTGATGTTCATTCCGTTAGGCGACGCGCCGAGCGAAACGACTTGCGCGCCCAGCTCGTGGAACACCGGCGTCGCGACGTGATAGGCGGCACCGTGCGCGCTGTCGACAACGATCTTCAGCCCCTTGAGGTCGGATTCAATCGGAAACGTGCGCTTGCAGAACTCGATGTAACGCCCGGCGGCATCGTCGAGTCTCGTCGCCTTGCCCAGCCGCTTTGAATCGACGCAGTGCCAAGGACGCTCGAGTTCGGCTTCGATCAAAACTTCCACGGCGTCAGGCAGCTTGGTGCCCCGCGCGGAGAAAAACTTGATGCCGTTGTCGGGGTAGGGATTGTGCGAGGCACTGATCACGATGCCGGCATCGAGCCGCAAAGCGCGCGTCAGATAGGCGACACCGGGAGTCGGAAGCGGCCCGCATAACACGACGTCCACACCAGCGCTCGACAGGCCGGCCTCCAGCGCCGCTTCCAGCATGTAGCCGGAAATGCGCGTGTCCTTGCCGATCAACACTGTCGGCCGCTGATTGCCATCCTGCATCAACGCCCGTCCGGTTGCCTGGCCGAGCCGTAGCACAAACTCTGGCGTAATTGGCGCTTCGCCTACCGTCCCGCGCACGCCGTCGGTGCCGAAGTAGGTGCGCTTGGCGCTCATCGCATTCCCTTTTGTTGCGTCATCCTCAACACACTCAAGGCGTCACGCGTTTCGGCAACGTCATGCACGCGCACGACGTTCGCACCCCGCTCCGCTGCCAGCAGCGCTGCAGCAACCGATGCGGCGACTCGATCATCGACCTCCCGGCCGGTAGCCTTACCCAGCATTGACTTGCGCGAGAGTCCCACCACCAGCGGACGGTGCATGCGTTTGAGTAGCGCCAGATCAGACAGAAGCGTGAAATTATGCTCGATGCTCTTGCCAAAACCGAATCCCGGGTCAATCGCGATACGGGCAGTGTCGATCCCGTGCAAACGAGCCGCTTCGACGCGCTGCGCGAGAAAGTCCGCGACTTCGGCGGAAACATCCTGATAAGCAGGCGCCTGTTGCATCGTGCGCGGTGTACCTTGCATATGCATCAGCACCAGGCCGCAGTCGCTGTCGGCGACGGCGTCCAGAGCGCCCGGTTGCTTCAGTGCACGCACATCATTGATGATCGAAGCCCCCGCAGCAAGTGCAGCCTTCATTACCTCCGGTTTGCTGGTGTCGACCGACAACGGAATTCGAACGCCGGCCAGGGACTGCAACAACGTCACGACGCGCCTGATTTCTTCGCCGGCCGGTACTTCGGCTGCACCGGGTCGGGTCGACTCGCCTCCGATATCGAGGATATCGGCGCCTTCGCTGATCAGCCGGTGCGCATGCGCCAGCGCGTCTGCAGAGTCAAGATACCGTCCACCATCGGCAAACGAGTCTGGCGTTACGTTGACGATTCCCATCAGCAACACGCGGTCCAGCGCCAACTCGCGTCCGCCCACCCGCCAAGTCGGCAGTCCGGACAGCGTGGCTTCAGCGGCGTGCATGCATACGCATTCTAAAAATGCAATGGAAAAGGCCGGGGAAATGCCCGGCCTCTTTGCTCACCGATAGGCAGCCTCAGGCGGGCTGCACCACACCTTCGACGCCACCTGCCGGCTTGCCACCGGCGGGCGGTACCGGGCCAGTGGACTTCGGCGGCCGCGGCGGGCGGCCGGCGAGGATATCGTCGATCTGTTCAGAGTCGATCGTTTCCCAGTCGAGCAGTGCCTTGGCCAGAGCTTCGACCTTGTCGCGGTTTTCCTCGATCAGCTTGCGCGCAAGCGCGTATTGCTCATCGATGATGCGGCGGATCTCGGCATCGACCTTGCGCATCGTCTCTTCCGAGACATTGGTGGTCTTGGTGATCGAGCGGCCGAGAAAGATCTCGCCCTCGTTCTCGGCGTACACCATCGGGCCGAGGACGTCGCTCATGCCGTAGCGCGTGACCATGTCGCGCGCCATTTGCGTCGCACGCTCGAAGTCGTTCGAAGCGCCGGTCGTCATCTGGTTCATGAAGACTTCTTCGGCGATCCGGCCACCGAACAGCACCGCGATGCGGCTCAGTAGATATTGCCGATCGTATGCGTACCGGTCCTGCTCGGGCAGTTGCATCGTGACGCCGAGCGCGCGACCGCGCGGAATGATCGTGACCTTGTGCACCGGATCGCTCTTCGGCACCAGCTTCGCCACCAAAGTGTGACCTGATTCGTGATACGCGGTATTGATGCGCTCTTCCTCGGTCATGACCATCGATTTGCGCTCGGCGCCCATCATGATCTTGTCCTTGGCCTTTTCGAAGTCGATCATCTCGACTACACGCCCGCTGCGGCGCGCGGCAAA
>JBGTEW010000107.1:0-2245 GCA_041747615.1 Burkholderiaceae bacterium
TCATTGACGAAGGAAGCGCTGCCGATGATCCGTTACCGCACTCGCGATCTGACGCGGCTGTTGCCGCCGACGGCTCGTAGCATGCGGCGCATCGAGAAGATCACCGGCCGCTCGGACGACATGCTGATCATTCGCGGCGTCAATCTGTTTCCGACCCAGATCGAAGAGCTGATTCTGAAACAGCCCGAGCTCGAGCCGCATTACACGCTCGAAGTGACGCGCCCGGCGCATCTGGACGAGTTGACGGTGCATGTCGAGATGGGATCCCAGTTGGCAGGAAGCGATGACGGCTCGCGCCGCGCCGCTGCGCAGAGGCTCGAGCAGGCAATCAAAGCCTATGTCGGCCTGTCCGCAAAGGCGGAACTAGCAACGCCGATGGCGATCGAGCGCTCGATGGGCAAGGCGAAGCGCATCATCGACCGACGAGCGAAGGAGTAGCCATGTACACGCAAGCGATGGACATTCCGTCAGGCGAGCGCGACGAATCCGCGGTAGACAACGACGCCCAATACGAAGCCGAGTTCGAAGCCAAGCTTGCGCGTGGAGACTTCATCGAACCGAAGGACTGGATGCCCGAGCGTTATCGCAAGACGCTGATTCGGCAGATCAGCCAGCACGCGCATTCGGAGATTGTCGGCATGCTGCCGGAAGGCAACTGGATCACGCGCGCACCGACGCTCGAGCGCAAGTGCATTCTGTTGGCCAAGGTGCAGGATGAAGGCGGCCACGGCATGTATCTGTACTCGGCGGCCGAAACGCTCGGCGTCTCACGCGACGAGCTGATCGAGGCTTTGCACACCGGCAAGGCCAAGTATTCGTCGATCTTCAACTACCCGACTGAAACGTGGGCCGATATTGGCGTCGTCGGCTGGCTGGTCGACGGCGCTGCGATCATGAATCAGATTCCGCTGACTCGCTGTTCATACGGGCCCTACGCCCGCGCGATGATTCGCATCTGCAAGGAAGAATCGTTTCATCAGCGCCAGGGCTATGACCTGTTGCTGACTTTGATGAAGGGCTCGGCCGAGCAGCGCGCGATGGTGCAGGACGCGGTTGACCGCTGGTGGTGGCCGTCGCTGATGATGTTCGGCCCGCACGACAGTGAATCGACGCACAGCGGCGACTCCATCAAATGGGGCATTAAGCGGATCAGTAACGATGAGCTGCGGCAGAAATTCGTCGATGCGACGGTGCCGCAGGCCAAATTGCTTGGCGTTTCGCTGCCCGATCCGGAGCTGAAGTTCGACGAAGCGTCGGGTCACTGGAAATTCGGCCCGATCGACTGGAACGAGTTCTGGAACGTCGTCAACGGCAAGGGCCAGTGCAACCAAGAGCGGCTGGCAGCACGCGTCAAGGCGTGGGAAGACGGAGCGTGGGTGCGCGAAGCGGCACTTGCGCACGTGGCGAAGCAGCGCCGTCGCGACTGCGTTGCGGCTTAGGAATGGAAGCGAATCGCAAAGAGTGGCCACTGTGGGAGGTATTCATCCGCAGCCGCAACGGCCTCGACCACAAGCACTGTGGCAGTGTGCACGCGGCCGACGCCACGATGGCGCTGAAAAATGCGCGCGATGTGTTTACGCGACGCATGGAAGGCGTCAGCGTGTGGGTGGTGCGTGCCGACCAGATCGTTGCCAGCGATCCGGATGCAAAACCCGAAATGTTCGATCCGGCTGCAGACAAGATCTATCGCCATCCGACCTTCTATACGTTACCGGATGAAGTGAATCACATGTGATGAATGCAGCAGTTTCCCTCAATAGCACGGCGCGGCTCGACTACATCCTGCGCATAGCCGACTCGTCGCTGATCCTGGGCCACCGGCTGTCCGAGTGGTGCGGCCATGGGCCGGTGATCGAAGAAGATATCGCGCTGACCAACGTCGCGCTCGATCTGGTAGGCCAGGCACGCCTGCTCTATGCGCATGCCGTCACGCTCGAAGGCAGGGATCGAAACGAAGACCAGTTGGCGTTCACGCGGAGTGCGGACGAATTCCGCAACGTGACGATCGTCGAGCTGCCGAACGGAGACTACGCGCACACGATCGTGCGCAACTTCCTGTTTACCGTGTTTCAGCGTGAGTTGTGGGCGGCACTGGCATCGTCCGCCGATGCGCCGCTCCGGCAGATCGCCGGCAAGAGCCTGGCAGAGACGCGGTATCACGTGCAGCATGCATCCGACTGGACCATCCGGTTGGGCGACGGGACCGATGAATCGCGTGCGCGCATGCAGCGCGCGCTCGATGCGT
>JBGTEW010000108.1:0-1976 GCA_041747615.1 Burkholderiaceae bacterium
GCGATGAGTCCGGCGTCGAGCGTCGGCGGGTTTTACTTCTCGCATCCGCAATCGAGGTACTTCAACGTGGGCCGCATCGGTCGCGACCAGCTGGAAGATCTGGCCAAGCGGAAAAGCGAAGCGGTCAGCGAACTGGAGCGCTGGCTGGCTCCCAATCTCGGCTGAGCCGGCCCTTTAGCCGCTCAGCGTAGGAATGGCTGCTGCCCTTTCTCGAAGTTTCATTTGGTTTGCAGCTACCACTATCGCGTTGACCTCTTGTGCGCGCAGCGATCCGGAACGCGAGCTTCGCTCCGCCGTTGCCACCATGGCACAGTCGATCGAGCTACGCGAGCCCGCGGCGTTTCTGGATCACGTCAGCGAGGGTTTCACGCGCGAATCCGGCACGTTCGGCAAGCAGGATATGAAGCGTCTGCTGGTTGGCGTGTATCTCCGCAATGAAAAGATCACCGTCAACGCGGTGGTCAGCGATGTTCGGATTGAAGGCGAGCGAGCGAACGTGAGAGTCCGCGTGTTGACTACCGGCGGTGCTGGGCTGTTGCCGGAGAGCGCTAAAGGGTGGGATTTCGATTCGACCTGGCGGCGTGAGAGCGGGCGTTGGACGGTCTACAACGCCGAGTGGCGCGAGGCCTTCTAGCGCTTGCGAGCTTGCGGCAGTATCGCCGCTTGCGCGATGGCGGTTGCGCGGGCCTTGTTCTTCGGTGCGGCAAACGCTAGCGTTTCCTTGGTCCAGCGCGCGCGGTCGGAGCGCGGGAACTCGCGCATCTGCATCAATATCCACTGCGCTTTCTCGCGCTCGGGCGTCTGTGCGGCAAATTGCGCGGCATGCGCCTGATGCGGATGACGCAGGATGCCCGCCATCCAGGCAGCCTCGATCGGCGTCAGCTTCGCCACAGGTTTGTTGAAGTACGCGCGTGCGGCCGCCTTGGCGCCGCACAGTCCGGGGCCCCAGTCGACGGTATTTAAATACAGCTCGAGGATGCGCGCTTTGCCGAGCGTGCGCTCCATCTCGATCGCGTAAAGCAGCTCACGCAGCTTACGTACGGCAGTGCGTTCGCCGCCGGTAAAAAGCGTTCGCGCGAGCTGTTGCGTGATCGTGCTGGCGCCCCGCATTTGCTTCTGCCGGTGACGGCCGCCGTCTAGTTCGCCGAGCGATGCGACGATTTCCTCGATGTCGAACCCTGGATGTTCGTGAAAGCGCTGATCTTCTGCGGCAAGCACGGCGGCGGCGAGATACTTTCCCATGGAATCGGCTGCGATCCACGGCTTCTCGCCGTCGCCGGTGATCACGATGCGATGCTGGCCGTCAGGCTGCGCACACCTGAGGCGGAACCAGCCGTATTGCAGCTGCTCGGTCGTAAGCCCACCGACCTCGACATCGGCGATGCCGAACACGATCGAGCTCTTGTGCGAGGGCAGCGACAGCATTCCCTGCGCCTGGATCGTGCCGGCGATGCGCGCGTAGCGAGTCTCCGGAATAGCCGCGCCGAATACGCGATAAAGGTCGGTAAGTTCTGTTACCGGCAAGTTCCACTTCATATCGATGCGATCCGCAGCGAGCGTTGCGGTCAGCGGGATTCGCAGTGAGTCGATCGCCAGGGCTCCGGTCACCTCATCACGGCTGCGCTCGAGCCTTACCTGGACTGATCGAATCGTGACTGGCACTGTGGCCAGGTCGGGGTGATTCAGCACGCAGGGCTCGCACCGGATGTGCATCGCCGAACCGATACGAGTCAAGCGTAGTGGGCCGATGCGTGTGTTCAGCACACGCCCGTCGAGCAGTCGCACAATGCCCGGCGCAGTTGCGAGGCGAATGACGCCGGGTACATTGACGGTGAACGGATGGCCCATCACGCGCACTTCGGTGGTCCATGCCGGTGCCGAGGTCGACAGCACGCCGGTCGAGAGCAGCGCGATAATTAAAGCGCCGGCTAACACGATCGATGTGCCGAGCGCGATCAGCGAACCCCACGCAATCA
>JBGTEW010000109.1:0-8361 GCA_041747615.1 Burkholderiaceae bacterium
CCCGCCTCGAGTTGCAACCGGCGCACCATGTCGGCATTCATGCGAGGTTCGAACAGTTGCACGTTGCCCCGTCCGCGCGACTTCGCGAATGACAGTGCGGCACCGGCATTGCGCAGAAGCATTTCCGGAGTGGCGCCGTCGCTTGGAAAGCGTGCAGCACCGATGCTGACGCTGATGTTCACCTGCTCGGCGTCGATCTCGATCGGCTCAGACAGCAGTTCCGCCAGCTTGCCCGCAACGTGTTCGGCATCGTCGGGATGCCGCAGACGTCCCAGCACAATCGCGAATTCGTCGGCGCCGGTGCGGGCGACCAGGTCCGATGTGCGCACGGTGTCGACCAGTCGCTGCGCAGTCGCGCACAGCAGCGCGTCGCCGACGCGGTGTCCGAGCGCATCGTTCAGCTTGGTGAACTCATCGATATCGATCACCAGCACTGCCAGACGATCACCGCCCAGCTGATGATTGCGCATCGCCTCGTCGAGCCGCGACTCGAGCAGGCGACGATTCGGGAGTTCGGTCAGTTCGTCGTACAGCGCAATGCGCCGCGCCCGCTCTTCGACCTCGCTGCGCTCGTACAGCTCGGCGACCAGCCGCTCGTTGGACCACGCGAGCTCATCGTGCGCGGCGCGCATTTTCTGCTCCAGATCATCGCGCGCCTTGGCCAGCGCGGCTTCCATTTCCTTGCGCGCGCTGATGTCTTCAACCATCCAAACGGTTTCGCCTGCGGGGCCGCCCGGCGTGATGCTCTTGACCAGAAGGCGCGACCAGAAGCGCGTGCCGTCGAGACGAACAGTGCTCCATTCGATTGCCGGGGAGCCGTCGGCCGCCAAGGCATCGCCGATGCGACTGCCAAACGACTGAAACTCGTCATCCGAGCCGAACAGCACGGAGGCCGAACGGCCGATCAGCTGTGCGGCGTCCCAGCGGAACAGCCGAGCAGCACTCGGGTTGCATTGCATGACATTGCCGTCGCACACCACGAGGATGCCGACCGAGTCATTCGAGAGAAGCGCCTGGTACTCCTGTAAACGACGGTCGACATCGCGCGTGAGTTCAGGAGGCGGCATGGCAACGTCGTCTACAGTTGTCGGGCGCATGGAATCGGCGACTTGTTCGGGTGGGTGCGAGTGTGGCCGAGCCCACCTTCAAGAAAACGCCGATTACGGGTGTGCTCGCCCGCCTATTTGAACCGCTCGGCGCTCAAGTTGCGCGGAAATGACGCAAAGCCTGTCGGCAACCCACGCTGACCGCCGCGGTACATTCCCGGAATGTCAGAGCCTTCGCCACGGAGCGTGATTCGCGATGTCGCTTGATCAGCTGTTGGCGCTGACAACCCTTGCGTTCGTCGGCTCCTTCACGCCAGGGCCGAACAACACGATCGCGACGGTGACCGGAGCGAATCACGGCTTTCGCGCGGTTTTGCCGCACATGTTCGGCGTGCCGTTCGGCTTTTCCACGATGTTGATCGCCGGCGCCGCGGGGATTGCGGCACTGCTGATCGCCAATCCGCTAATTGCGGCTCTGATCAGGTGGGCAGGCATTGCCTACCTGCTGTTCATTGCGTGGCAGCTGGTGTGGCCCGACCGCAGCGGCGGGGCTGCCGAGCGCACGGTGATGAAGCCGCTTTCGTTCTGGCAATCCGCCGCCTTTCAGTATGCGAATCCGAAAGCGTGGATGCTGACCGCGGCAACGACCGGAACGTTCATGGCGAGCGGCGCCACGATTACCGGCGTCGTGGTCGTCGTCAGTGTGTTTGCGATCGCAGCGCTTGGAAGCTTGACGCTCTGGGGCTGGATGGGCGCCGTGCTGCGAAACTGGCTCGCCGTCGGCTCGCGCATGCGGATCTTCAACGTGATCATGGGCGTGCTGCTGGCCGGCACCGCGCTGTGGTTGGCTCTGATGGGATGAAGACCGGGTTCGCCGTCCGCGCGACGCGCCCCGACACCGCCCGACCTAGCGCGCATCCTCGCGAATCATGTCGACCGCCTTCTCGGCGATCATCGTGACCGGCGCGTGGGTATTGCCGCTGACCAGAGTCGGCATGATCGAGCAGTCAACCACCCGCAAGCTATCGATGCCATGCACGCGCAGCCGCGCATCGACGACTGCGAGCGGATCGCTGCCCATCTTGCAGGTACCTGACGGATGAAAGATCGTCGCACCGTTGCTGCGCGCGTATTCCAGCAGCGCCTCGTCGCTGGCAGCGGCGGGGCCGGGGCTGAACTCGGAGCGCACGAAGGGCCGCATCGGCTCGGATTGCGCGATGGCACGCGCTGCGCGCATGCCCGCCACCGTCGTGCGGCGATCGAGTTCCTCGTTCAAATACGACGGCTGCATTGACGGCGGCTGCAGCGGATCGCGGGATCTGATCGCGACGCGGCCGCGAGATACCGGCCGTAACTGACAAATCGACAGCGTGAATCCGGAAAACGGGTGCACTGCGCCACCTGCCATGTCGGCCGATAAAGTCGCCACGTGAAACTGGATGTCCGGCGTTGACGCTTCCCCGGGCAGCGCGCGCATGAAGCAACCGCCCTGATTGATCCCGACCGCCAGCGGCCCGCGCCGAGCCAACAACCACTGCAGCCCGATACTGATGCGGCCGCGCAGTGAGCGCAATTCATCGTTGGTCGTGATTGGCTGCGTGCATTGATAGATCATGCGAACCTGAAGATGGTCTTGCAGGTTCTCGCCAACCCCCGGCAGTTCGTGCACGACATCGACGCCATGGCGCGCGAGCAGCGCCGGCGGTCCGATTCCGGATAGCTGCAGCAGTTGCGGCGACTGAATCGCACCCGCCGCCAGCAGAACCTCGCGCGTGCAGCGCACATCCACGTCACGGCCTTTCCGCGTGTAGCGCACACCCGTCGCGCGCATGCCGTCAAACAGCAGTTTCGTCGCATGGGCGCCGGTCTCGATGCGCAAATTCGGACGGTTGCGCGCAGGCTTCAGATAGGCCGACGCAGCGCTGCACCGCCATCCCTGCCAGGTTGTCAACTGAAAATACCCCGCTCCTTCCTGCGTCATTCCATTGAAGTCATCGTTGCGCGGCACGCCGAGCGACGCCGCGCCGTCGACGAAGGCATCGATCAGCGGATGCCGCCGTGCGATGTTCGACACGCGCAACGGACCGTCGGCTCCATGAAACGCCCCCGCACCGCGTTCGTTGCGTTCACTGCGGATGAAATAAGGCAGTACATCTCCGTAGCCCCAGCCGACATTGCCGAGCTCGCGCCAGTGGTCATAATCCTCGCGCTGGCCGCGGATGTAGATCAGGCCGTTGATCGAGCTTGAGCCGCCGAGCGTCTTGCCACGCGGCCAATAGATGCGGCGGCCGTTCATGTTCGGTTCGGGGTCGGTATAAAAGCACCAGTTGTAGCGGCTGTCCCACATCGTCTTGCCGTAACCGATCGGCAGATGAATCCAGATCGAGCGGTCTGCCGGCCCCGCTTCCAGCAGCAGGACGCGGGTGGCCGGATCTTCGGAGAGCCGAGCCGCGAGCACGCACCCCGCCGAGCCGGCGCCCACGACGATGTAGTCGTACTGTGGGTCAGGCATTCCAGTGCTTCATCTCCGCGCAAACCGTTGCGCCAGCAGCGCCACGGTGATCCCGAGCAGGATTGCCCACTCGAGCGACCATGTCACCGTTGCGATAGCGGTGACCAGTAGCGGCCAGCGCTGGTCAGGTTCCTCGCGCCAGATTCGAACGATCTCGCGGCGGTCGATCAATCCGTAGGCGACCAGAAACAGTAGCGCTGCAATGACTGCGAACGGCAGATACCGCGCCAGCGGCGCCACGAAGAAGAGAATCGCGATGAGAAAAATGGCCGCGAAAATCGCAGCGAACGGCGTCCGTGCACCTGACGCGACATTGACACCCGATCGGTTGAACGAGCCGCTCACGGGATAGGCGGAAAAGAATGATCCAGCGAGATTGGCAAGGCCTTGTCCGATGAACTCCTGACTGCCATCGAGCTTGTCGCCGTACTTGGTGGCGACCGCACGCGCTATCGCCACCGCTTCAGTCAGCGCCAGCAATGTCATTACCAGCGTGGCGCCAAACAGCATGCGTACCGTGTCGGGCGACAGATCGGGCACCGACAACGGAGGCAGTGCACCGGGAAGCGCGTCTACCGTCGGCAACGCTGGCCATCGAGGCACTTGCTGCACCAGTATCCACGCCGCCGCAGAACCGATAACTACCCCGGCAAGCATCGCCGGAACCCACCGGTTCAGTGGGCGCCACGCCAGGACCGCGACGATCGTCACCACCCCAACCAACGGCGCCGCGGGAGCAATGTCCGACCACTGCGCCGTCGCGGCTCGGATGTTATCGATGACACTAATGCCGCGTGGCAGATCGAGTCCGAGAAATGGGCCGATCTGGCTGTTGATGATCAGGATCGCAGCACCTGCAGTGAACCCGACGATTACCGAATGCGGCACGAAATCGATCAAACGACCAGCACGCGCAAGCCCGAGGGACAGCTGAAAGGCGCCAACCAGAAAAGTCAGTGTCAATACGAGCGCGATGTAGGCCGGTGAGCCCGGCGTTGCGATCGGCGCCATTACCGCCAGTGTCGTCAGCGAAATCGCGGTGGCCGGACCAGTGATCATCAAACGGCTCGAGCCGAACAGCGCCGCCACGACACACGGCACCATCGCGCCGTACAGCCCATATTCCGGCGGCATCCCCGCCAGCGTGGCAAACGCGACGCCCTGCGGGAGCACGACAATCGCACCGGTCAAGCCGGCGAGCGCATCGGCGCGCATCGCACCCGGTTCGCGCAATTCAGGCAGCCAGCGAAAGATGGGTAAGCGCACCCGCCGCATCACACGGCGGACGGTATCGGCGCGAGCTCGGCCAGCTTTAACCGTTGCACCTTACCCGAAGGGCCGCGTGGCAGATCCTCGACGAAGCGGATGATCTTTGGCGTTTTGTAGCGTCCCAGCTCGCCGTTGCAAAATTCGCGCAGCTCCTCTTCTGAGCAGCGTTGCCCGTCTCGCACGATCACGTATGCCATGATGTCCTGCCCGTAGTGGCGATCAGGAATGCCTACTACGGCCGCATCGAGCACTGCTGGGTGGCGCAGCAGCGCCTCGTCGATCTCGCGTGGTGCGATGTTCTCACCACCCTTGATAATCAGTTCCTTGATGCGGCCGGTGACGAAGAAGAAGCCATCGTCATCGCGGTACCCGAGGTCGCCGGTGCGCAGCCAATGGTCAGGGAAAAATGCAGCTGCAGTCGCGTCCGGGTTTTTATAGTAGCCGGGCGTCACCTGCGGCCCTCGAATCACGATCTCGCCGATGCTGAAGTCGGCACGCGGCGTGCCTTTCTCATCGACGATGCGTGCATCGCAGCCCGAGGCTCGACCCACAGAACCGATCTTGCGCAGCCCGCGTTCGATCGGATTGGAAAATGCGGGCGCCGCGGTCTCAGTCAGGCCCATCGTCTCGATGATGTCGACGCCGAACTTGGCTTCAAACGCGCGATGATGTGCAGGCGGCAATGCGGCTGACGCCGAGCGGCAGAACCGGATGCGCGTTAGTTCCTCGCGCGCGGGCACCGCGCCTTCCAGCAGATAGGAAACCATCGTTGGCACGACATTGAGCCAGGTGCAGCCGTGGTCGACGGTCATAGCCCAGAAGCCGGCCGCGGAGAACTTCGGCGGCATCACCAGGCAGCCGCCGTGCGCGATCGGGGCCAGCATCGTGACAGCGAACGCGTTGATGTGAAAGAGCGGCAGCACAGCGGCGACACAGTCGGTGCTGTGCAGGTGATGCTCACGGCCTATCGCGAGCGCATTCTCGGCGAGATTCGCTTGTGTCAACAGCACACCCTTCGGCTTGCCCGTCGTGCCGGATGTGTACATCAGCAGCGCCTTGGCATCGGGCACGGGGCCGATCGGCGGTGGGTCCGCTCCGGACAGGGCGCTTTCGCCGGGCAGCGCAGCCCCGTCCGGGTCGACTGCGATCACTTCGATCGGCCGCGCAATCGCTGCGGTCAGGTCGCGCAAACGCTCGAACCACTCGGGTGCGGCGAACACGATGCGCGCATCGGCGTGCTCGATGACATAGCGCATCTGCTCCGGCTGCGACAACAAATTGACCGGGTGCACGCAGTAACCCCCGTACATCGCGCCCAGCAGCAGGCGGACCGTCTGGATGCCGTTGCCGAGTACGAGCGATACGTGATCGCCCGGCTGCAGTCCGCGTGCAGCGAGCATGGCGCTGACAGCTACACATGAATCGCGCAGTTCGATGAATGGCAGTGAGCGGCCGGTATGCGGCGCGACAAAAAATGTCGCGTGCGGATCGCTGATGGCGCGCGCGTCAATCAGCTGGCGGACTGTCCACATCACGTGCGGCCGTAGCGATTGAAATAAGTGCCGAAGATCTCGTCTTCCGCTGGCACGCGCTCGGGAACCGTCGTCGATACGCGCGTGAGGTTCAGGTAGTGGCGGTAGTTCATGTTGTCGGAGAAATTGTTGCGCCCCCAGGTACCGCAGCCCATCGACAACGAAAACGGCAAGCCGTTGTCGAAGCTGCCGCCGGTCGCCACGCAATGCACTTGGTTGACGATCACTCGTGATACCGGCAACCGCTGGCCCAGCAGAAGCGCCCGATCCTTGCGAGCGGTATGCAGGCCAACCGAGTGCCCGGCGCCGATAAACGCGTAGATACGCTCGACGATCTGCATTGCCTCATCGAAGTCATGCGCGCGATAAACGGTCAGCACGGGGCTTAGCTTCTCGCCGGAAAATGGATGAGCGGGACCGACCTCACTCTCTTCAACCATCAGTACGCGGGGCTTTCCCGCGGCAACAGTCCCGAGGCCAGCGGTCTCGGCGATCGCAGTGGCCGACTGGCCGATTGCGCGCGCCGACAGTTTGCCGCCGGGCCACATGGTTTGCTGCAACTGTGCCTTGGCGTCAGCTGGCAACAACACCGCACCGTGCGACTTCAATGCATCCAGAGCCGGCGCGTAGATGGCATCGAGCAGCACGATGCTGTTCTCCGACGAGCAACTGGTCGCGTTGTCAAAGGTCTTTGAGCGCACGATCATCTCGGTTGCGACCGCCAAGTCCGCTGTCTCATCAACAATGGCGGCCACATTGCCGGCGCCGACACCGAAGGCCGGGGTGCCGCTCGCATAGGCGGCTCGCACGTTCGCTTGCGACCCGGTGGCAACGACGAGGTCGCACTGGCGCATCAACTCGGCGGTCGAGTCTTTAGTAACCGGCGCTGGCAGCATCTGCACCAGATCGCACGGGGCGTCGATCCGATCGAACTGTGCATGGATGAACTGCAGCAGTCGCGCGCATGTGGTCCAGCCCTTCGGCGACGGCGCGACGATCACCGCATTACGCCCTTTAAGCGCGTTGATGATCTTGTTGGCCGGCGTTGCTGCCGGGTTGGTCGAAGGCGTGATCGCCGCCACGACACCGACCGGACGCGCAATCTCGATAAGTCCCCGCTCCGGGTACTCGGCGATCACGTCGACCGAGCGCACTCCCTTCAGATCACGCAACAGGCCGAAGGTCTTGCGAAAGTTCTTCCTGATCTTGTCGTCGACGTTGCCGATGCCGGTGTCGGCGACAGCCAGTTCAGCGAGTTCCCGATTGCGCGCGGGCTCGATGATCGCCCAGCCGGCGGCCGCGACCAGCTCGTCGACGCGATCCTGATCGTAACCATTCGCGATCGCCTGCGCGGCACGTGCACGCGCGACCAGTTCGGCGACATCGCGCGCCGGTGTTGCGTTGCGATCGCTGAGGTCATTCATCGAACGGCCACCCGTGAGTGACGCCGCGCGCGCCGGCGTCCCCACACGGTGCGCACGAACGGGAACGCGAGGCCGATGATTGAGATCGCGAGAATCGTGCCACTGATCGGGCGCGTGAAGAACACGGTCCAGTCGTTGTTAAAGCTGAGCATCGTCGTCATGAAGTTGTTCTCGGTCAGCGGGCCGAGAATAGTGCCAAGCACCAATGGGGCGATCGGAAACTTGAACCGCTCGAACAGAAAGCCGACCAGCCCGAAGAACGCGATCACATACAGGTCCGATAGATTACTGCGTGCAGCGAACGCACCGATAAAGCAGAACACCACGACGAAGGCCGATACCAGCGCTTCCGGCGCGTCGAGCACCTTGCACAGCGGCTTGATGGCGAAGTAGCCAAGAATGCACATACCGATCACGCCGACGAACACTGCGGCGAACACGGTGTAGATCAGCAGCGTGCTCGAAACAAAGACCTGCGGGCCCGGCTGGATTCCATGCAACAGGAACGCAGCCAGGATGATCGCCGTCGCGCCGCTGCCGGGAATGCCCATCGTCAGCAGCGGCACCAGCGCACCGCC
>JBGTEW010000110.1:0-8301 GCA_041747615.1 Burkholderiaceae bacterium
GGATCTCACCCGCCAGCCCCACTTCGCCGAACGCGACCAACCCGCGCGGCAGCGGCTTGTCACGCATCGACGACACGACCGCGAGCAGTACCGCGAGATCGGCGGCCGGCTCGCCGATGCGCACGCCGCCAACCGCGTTGACGAACACGTCCTGGTCGAACGCCGCAATTCCCGCATGCCGGTGCAGTACTGCAAGCAGCATGGCCAGCCGTTGCTGATCGAGTCCCACCGACAGGCGGCGTGGATTCGGCACATGCGCGGCATCGACCAGCGCCTGTATCTCCACCAGCAGCGGGCGCGTGCCTTCCTGTGTGGCCATCACGCACGAGCCGGAAACCTGAACGTCGTGCTTCGACAGGAACAGCGCCGAGGGATTGGCAACACCTTTCAGTCCTCGATCGGTCATGGCGAACACACCGAGTTCGTTGACCGCGCCGAAGCGGTTCTTGAACGCACGAATCAGGCGGAACGACGAATGCGAATCGCCTTCAAAGTACAGCACCGTATCGACCATGTGCTCGAGCACCCGCGGCCCGGCGAGCGTGCCGTCCTTGGTTACGTGTCCGATCATGATCAGGGTGAGGCCCGATTGCTTGGCCATCCGCGTCAGCTGCGCCGCGCACTCGCGCACCTGCGCCACCGAGCCCGGTGCCGACTGCAGTTGCTCCGAGTACAGCGTCTGGATCGAGTCGATCACCATCAGCGACGGCTTCTCGGCGGACACGGTCGCCACGATGCGCTCCAGCGAAATCTCGGACAGAAGGCGTACCCGGGCTGCGTCGACCCCTAGGCGCCGCGCGCGCAGCGCTACCTGCGCCGCCGACTCTTCACCGCTGACGTACAAAACCAGCGCGTGTGCCGACAATGCAGCCAGCGACTGCAGCAGCAGTGTCGATTTGCCAATGCCGGGGTCGCCGCCGATCAGAACGACTCCGCCCTCGACAAAGCCGCCGCCCAGCACGCGGTCGAACTCATCGATTCCGGATCCGATGCGCGGCATCTCGCGCGCCTGCACTTCACCCAGCGACTGCACCGGCGCAGCTGACATCAGCGGCGCGTAGCGATGCTCGCCGGCCGTCTCGACGCGCGCTTCTGACATCGAGTTCCACGCATTGCAGTGAGGACACTGGCCCTGCCATTTCAAGCTTGCACCACCGCACTCGGAACAGACGAACTGTGTTTTGCCCTTCGCCATGGCTCAGTTCGTTTCAGTCACCGGCACGCGCCGCGACAGTGCGCACATCAGCTCGTAGCCGACGGTGCCGCACCGGTTCGCAACTTCGTCGATCGGAACATGGCCCCCCCACAGCTCGACCTCGCTGCCGAGCACGGCGTTCGGAACTGCCGTCAGGTCGACGGTGATCATATCCATCGACACTCTCCCCGCCACCGGCACACGAGCTCCGTCGATCCACACCGGCGTGCCATCGGGCGCGTTGCGCGGGTAGCCATCGGCGTAGCCGCATGCCACCACGCCGATTCTCATCCGAGCGGGAGCGGTGAATCTCGATCCATATCCAACGCATTGGCCCGCAGCCAGTGTCTGCACGGAAATCAATCGCGACTTCAGCGTCATCGCCGGGCGTACACCGAGCCCTGCAGCGCTGCGTGATTCATCGGTGGCGGCACCGTACAAAGCGATGCCGGGGCGCACCGACGCGCCGCCGACCTCAGGCCGCAAGAACATCGCCGCGGAATTTGCAAGACTGCGCGGCTCGGGCCAGCCTTCCGCAATCCGGTCGAGAGCCTGCAGTTGGTCGGCGACTTCGGTGGGGCCGGCGCTGGAGCCCGGGCGGTCTGCGTTCGCAAAATGGATCATCACCGTCAGTTGCGCTACCTTGGAACTGTCCCGTAAACGCTGATACGCGGCCGCTGCCTCGCCTGCGGCGAAGCCGAGCCGGTTCATTCCGGTGTTCAGCTTCAGATGAACATCGATCGGCGCCGCAAGCTGCGCGTGCTCCAGCATGTCGATCTGCCCGATCGTATGTACGACGGGCGTCAGCTTCAGCGCTGAGACCGTAGCGAGATCACCTGGCTCGAAACATCCTTCGAGCAGCAGGATAGGCCGCATCCATCCCGCATCGCGCGCCCGCTGTGCCTCGTCGAGATCGAGCAGTGCGAGGCCATCCGCATGCTCGAATGCGCGAACCGCCCGCTCCAGTCCGTGGCCGTAGGCGTTCGCCTTGACCACGGCCCAGACAAACCGTCCACGCGCAAGCTGGCGTGCAAGCGCAAGGTTGCTGCGCATCGCGTCCAAATCGATCACGGCGCAAATCGGGCGGGGCATTGGAATCAACTGCGTTAAAGAGGCTCAATAGCATAGTGCTGAAGGTGATTGCGACCGAGTTAACGCGTGATATAACGACGCGCCACAACGCACCGGGAGACGTTTCTCTTGCCTTTCAGATGTCCGATCGTCCTCTGAAGCGTGCCCGGTGAAACCAGGCTTCTACGTCATCATGGCCGCGCAGTTTTTTTCATCGCTGGCCGACAACGCGCTTCTGATCGCGGCGATTGCGCTTCTGCGAGACATCGAGGCGCCGGCGTGGATGACGCCGATGCTGAAGCTGTTCTTCGTGTTCTCGTACGTCGCACTGGCCGCGTTTGTCGGTGCCTTCGCGGATTCGTTTCCGAAGGCAAAAGTGATGTTCATCACCAACACGATCAAGATCGGTGGCTGCATCATGATGTTCCTCGGCGCCCATCCGCTGCTGGCGTATGCGGTCGTCGGCTTCGGTGCTGCAGCCTATTCGCCTGCAAAGTACGGGATCCTGACCGAGTTGCTGCCGCCGGAAAGGCTGGTCGTGGCCAACGGCTGGATCGAGGGGCTAACGGTCGGGTCGATCATCGTCGGATTTCTGCTGGGCGGTATCCTGATCTCGCCCGCGGTATCGGCCTGGCTGCTGTCATGGGACATGCCCGTTTTTTCCAGCGGCATCGAGCTTCCCGCCGAAGCGGCGATCGCGGTCATCATGTGGCTCTACGTGCTCGCTGCGTTGATCAACCTGATGATTCCCGACACGGGCGTGCGCTACGCGAGGCAGCACGTGCATCCTTGGAAGCTGCTGGTCGGATTCGCTCACTGTTGCAGCGTTCTGTGGCGCGACAAGCTTGGCCAGATATCGCTGGCGGTAACTACGTTGTTCTGGGGCGCCGGTGCAACGCTGCAGTTCATCGTGCTCAAGTGGGCCGAGACGGTGCTCAACATGGACCTTGCGCGAGCGGCGATTCTGCAGGCCGTGGTCGCCGTCGGCATTACGATCGGCGCCGTCTACGCTGCATCCACCGTTGCGCTAAAGAAGGCAATGAACGTGTTGCCGGTCGGGATCGCGATGGGAGTGATCGTCGCCGCTGCTTCGTTTTACACCCCGGCGATCGTGCCGGCCGGCTCGATTCAGATCGGCACCGTCAACGCCAGCTACTTCCTGCTGCTCGCCTGCGCCATCCTGATCCTGATCGGACTTCTGGCCGGCTACTTCGTCGTGCCGATGAACGCGCTGCTGCAGCATCGCGGATATGTATTGCTGTCCGCCGGGCATTCGATCGCGGTCCAGAATTTCAACGAGAATCTCAGCATCCTGGTGATGCTCGGAATCTATGCGGTGCTGGTGTGGATGGAGTTCGGAATTCAGACGCTAATGCTGCTGTTTGGTATGTTCGTAGCGGTCTCGATGCTGCTGGTGATGCTGCGGCACCGATTCAATCAGCGGCAGTTCGATTCGGTCGCGTTGATCGGCGAACCGACTCACTAGTCGCGTGTACTTCGCGGGCGAGGCACAGATCGGCCCAGCTTTTTGCCTTGTCGGTCAGATTGCGCAACAGATACGCGGGGTGATAGGTGACGACCACCGGTATCTGCCGTCCGGCGACGGTGATCCGATGCGGGCGGCCGCGCAAGCTTGCGATACTGGCATCGGTGCCGAGCAGCGACTGCGCGGCAAAGCGCCCCATCACAACAATCAGAGCCGGGTCGACCAGTTCGACCTGCCGCATCAGGAACGGCTCGCACCTGGCGACCTCTTCAGGCGATGGATTGCGATTGCCGGGCGGGCGGCACTTCAGCACATTGGCGATGTAGACCGACGTCGTCATCTGACCGTCGCGCGTCAGTCCGACGCTGGCGAGCATGTTGTCGAGCAGGCGGCCGGCCTGCCCCACGAACGGCTCGCCACGCGCGTCTTCTTCGGCACCGGGTGCTTCGCCGATCAGCATCCATTCGGCGTTTTGATTCCCGATGCCGAACACCGTCTGCCTTCTCGACTCGCACAGCGAGCATGCGCGACAGTTTGCAACTTCGAGCGGAAGGTCGGCCCACGCCAGCTGCGCAATGCGGGCGGCGCGATCGATCACTGCGGGCGCTCGGGTAGTTTCAACCGGCAGGCTGCGCAGGTGATAGATCGGGCCGAGCCCCATCGCATGCCAAAGACGTGCGCGCCGGGGATCAAGCGTCATAGGGAGATCCGCATCACGAGCGCATCTTCGCGGCCGCCCTGCGTCGGGTAATAACCGCGCCGCACGCCGATGCGTTCGAATCCATACCGCTTATACATCCGCACGGCGGTGACATTGCTTGGCCTGACTTCCAGCAACATCGTGCGGACACCGTGGCCGCGAGCGACTTCCGCCATCCATTCAAGTGTGCGCCAGCCAAGTCCGCTGCGCTGAAGCCTGCGTGCAACACTCAGATTGAGCAGATGCGCTTCATCGAGCGCCACGGTCATCACGGAATACGCAATCAATGCCGCTGCGGTGTCGCGCAGCACCCATACGCTGTAACCGGCGCGCAGCGAATCGAGAAAGTTGCCTCGCGTCCATGGAAACGGATAGATCTCGCGTTCGATCGCCACCACCTCCGGCAGATCGGCCTCGCTCATCGGCACGTACTGGTCGGTGTCGGGTTTCGGCAACGCGCTCATGGCTTCATGCCGCCGCTGCCTGCTTCCGCTCGTCGATCGTCAACGCGACGTGGTCACGCACGTAGATCGGCATCGCGTTTTCGGGCTCGACCGACAGCCCGCGTCCGGCATCAAGGCGCGCCAGATGAGCGATATCGGCAGCGGTCGGTGTGACGCCCGGTAGCGAAGCCCACCCTGGATCGGCCGGCCAAACTCCGCCGAAAGCACTGAGAATATTGCCGGCGATGATGTCGACCTTCCCGTTGGTAGCAAGTGTCGGCAGGGTTTGCGGGCGCTCGAGCGCGGGGGCTCTGAGTTCCGTGATCGGTTCGTCGCGCTGATAGATCGCGCAGTACGCTTCGTTCATCCGCGCATCAACACCCGCCAGCACCCGATCGCCTTCGGCACAGGACGCGAACGCACGCGCCGCAAGTGCGCGCAGGTTTCCGACAGGCACCACGCGCTTGCGCCTGCCCCACGCGAGTCCCTGTGTAATTCCGCAGGCGATACGCAGGCCGGTAAACGAACCCGGGCCGGCGCCAAAGGCAAACACGTCAATGTCTTCCAATGTCAACGTCGATGCCGAGAGCGCAGCATCGATCATCGGCAGCGCGCGCTCGGAATGCCGATTTCCGACGGATTCGGACAGCTCAGTCAGCAGTTCTCCGCACAGCACGGCCACTGAGCAGATTTCTGTAGCGGTATCGATCGCGAGAATGCGGTGAGCGAACATGCCGCATATCTTAGCGAGCGCCCGTCGGCACGCGATGTCAGGTGATGAACTTCAGCGGCTTAAAGCGTCACTTGCCCGCCCCTTTGTTGCCACGCTTGTAGAGATCGCGCTGCGCCTGTTCGATCTGCTGGCGCAGCCGCTGGCGTTCTTCCGGAGTCAGCTGGTGGCGCGGCGGCGCGCCCTGCTCGACGCCAGGTCGGTTCTGCTGCCGCTCGAGGAATCGCTGACGCATCGCCTGCCGTTCCTCCGGTGTCAACTGGTTGCGGATATTCTGCCGTTGTTCGGGTGTCATCTGCCTCCACACTTCGCGGCGCTGCTCCGGCGGCATGCGTTCCAGCATGTCGCGGCGCTGCTCCGGGGTCAGGCGCTTCCTTGCCTGCTCATCCGCATTGCTTTGCGCGTGAGCGAACACCGGCATTGCGAGCAGCATGGCGACGGCCAAGCCGCGAAAAGCGGGTGCGAGGCGATGGACAACTAACGAATGATTCATGGCATGCATGATATTTCTTCAGACCTGCATCGGAACCGATCATCGGCACGGACGGTGCGCAGTGCGCGTAAATTCTGTAACACTTTGTGCGGCCGAACACCCCTGCGAGCGAAGGTCTCATAGCATCGCCGAATGACGCGTCAACGAATATCCAAGATTCTCGTCGTCGATGACGACGCGCGGCTGCGCGATCTTCTGCGGCGCTATCTAGGCGAAAATGGCTATTCGGTGTTCGTGGCCGACAGCGCGCAGGCCATGAACCGGCTCTGGCAGCGCGAGCGCTACGACCTGCTGATCCTCGACCTGATGATGCCCGGCGAAGACGGCTTGTCGGTGATGCGCCGCCTGCGCGGAGGCAACGACACGACGCCGATCATCATGCTGACAGCAAAGGGCGAGGACGTCGATCGAATCGTTGGCCTCGAAATGGGCGCCGACGACTATCTGCCGAAGCCATTCAATCCGCGCGAGTTGCTCGCGCGTGTCAATGCTGTGCTGCGCCGCCGGGGGCCCGATGATGCGCCCGGAGCCCCGGCCAGCGACGGCAAGCCGATCACATTCGGCGGCTTCGTGCTCGACCTGGTGACGCGCTCGTTGACGAAAGACGGCGAGCCGGTCAATCTGACTACTGGCGAGTTCGCCGTCCTGAAAACCTTCGCGCGCTATCCGCGCGTGCCGTTGTCCCGCGAAAAGCTGATGGAAATGGCGCGCGGCCGCGAGTACGAAGCATTCGATCGCAGCCTCGACGTGCAGATTTCGCGGCTGCGCAAGCTGGTGGAGCCTGATCCTTCGAAACCCCGGTATATCCAGACCGTTTGGGGGCTTGGATACGTATTCATCCCCGACGGCGAAAGTTGAGGGCCTGTCCTAGTGCGCTCGCCGTCGCTGTTCTGGCGCACGCTGCTGCTGGTACTCCTGCTGATCGTCGCCAGCCTGGCGGCGTGGCTTCAAAGCTACCGCGTGCTGGAGCGCGGACCGCGAGCGCAGACAATCGCGCAACAGGTCGTCTCTGTCGTCAACATCACGCGCGCCGCACTGCTGTACGCCGACCCGTTCGTGCGCACCGATTTGCTGGCGGAGCTGGCCGCCAACGAAGGCGTGCGAATCTATCCGCTCGAGCCGCAGGACACGGTCATCGGACTGCCCGACGGTGCGTTGATCAGCCTGATAGAGCGGGCGATCGTCGACAAGCTGGGTCCCGGCACGCGCGTCGCTTCGGAAGTGAACGGCATCCGCGGGCTGTGGGTCAGCCTTTCGATTGCCGATGACGATTACTGGGTCTATATCAGCCGCGATCCGGCGGCGCGCACCTACGGCACGCAGTGGATCGGATGGGCGGTGGTCGCCCTCGTGCTGTCGGTGATCGGCGCGGTCATTATCACGCGCCTGATCAATCGCCCGCTGGCGGAGCTGTCGAAGGCGAGCGCACAGATGGGAAGCGGCCGCGACCCGCCGCCGTTGCCCGAAACCGGCCCTATCGAGATTCGCACGGTCAACGAAAGCTTCAACCGCATGGTGCGCGATCTGGGAAAGCTCGATGCCGATCGGGCGGTTCTGCTTGCAGGCATCTCGCATGATCTGCGCACGCCGCTGTCGCGGCTGCGGCTCGAGCTCGAAATGGCGCAGCTCCCGGAAAGCACACGTGGGGCGATGGTCGATGACATCGAGCAGATGGATGCGATTGTGCGGCAGTTCCTCGATTACGCACGCAAGGCGCCGCAGGCGCCGGCCGCGGATGTCGATCTCACCGCTGCGGTGGCCGCTGCGGTACAGCGTTCGCGTATCGATGAAGAGCCAGCGTGCGAACTCGATGTACGACTCACGCCCGCCATCCGCGTGCGCGGGTACGCCATCGAGATCGACCGCGCGCTCGCGAACCTGCTTAGCAATGCCGTGCGCTACGGGCGAGATCCTGAAAGCGGCAGGTTGCGCGTCTCGGTATCGCTGACTGCCGATGCGGATTGCGCAACAGTGTCGGTGGCCGATCAGGGGCCCGGTGTGCCGATCGAGCAGATTGATCGCTTGTTGAGACCGTTCGAGCGCGGCGAGACAGCGCGCTCCGGCATCGTCGGTGCTGGTTTGGGCCTGCCGATCGTCGAACGCATCGCGCGCATGCACGCCGGAGACTTGCATCTGTCGGCAAACTCGCCACACGGATTACGCGTTGAAATGCGCCTGGCTCG
>JBGTEW010000111.1:0-7300 GCA_041747615.1 Burkholderiaceae bacterium
GGATTCGGAAACTTCTGCCGCGCATGTTGCGCAGTATTTCGCTGGTGCGAATCGCTCCTCCTGAGTCGGCGGGAAACAAGAATCGCGGCGAGACGAAGACGAGCTCCGGTCTCGTCACCAGCACACGCCCCAGTAGGAGGATCTAATGCGCGCGCGATCTCCGCCGCCGGCAAGATCAATGACAAGTTGCTCGGGCTCCCCGTTCGCGTACAGCGCGTCCCACAGCGGCGGCAGTGCCTGTCCGACGATGACGATCTCTGCGTCCTTCATCGCATCCGCCGCACTGGTCGTCAAAAGTTCACCCAGGTGCGGAATCGCTTCTTCGATGTACTGCTTGTTCGCGCCGATCAGCCGAGACAAACTGACGTCGGCGTCGTAGATCGACAGGCGCAGGCCCTTTCCCAGTAGACGCTCGGCCAGCGCAACCAGCGGACTCTCGCGCAGATCGTCGGTACCCGGCTTGAAGCTCAACCCAAGCAGCCCGATCCTTCTGCGTTTTTCCGCCAACACCCGCTCAACCACTCGTTCGATGTGAATTTGATTGCTGGGCAGGATGCTGCTGAGCACGGGTGTGTCGACATCACGCCCACGAGCCAGGTAAGTCAGCGCGCGCAAGTCTTTCGGCAAACACGATCCGCCGAAGGCGAAGCCCGGCTTCATGTATGCGGCAGAGATGTTCAGATGCGTGTCCCGGCAAACCAGCGACATGATCTGCCGGCCGTCGACCTCGAGCGCACCGGCAATGCGGCCAACCTCGTTGGCGAACGTGATTTTCAGCGCGTGAAAGGCGTTGGATACTAGCTTCAACGCTTCCGCCGTACAGATGTCGGTCGCGATGAAGTCGCACGGCAAATGCTCGAAAATTTTTCGCAACACTTCGATCGAATCGGGTGAATCTCCACCGACGAGAGTAAACGGCGGATGGTCGTAATCCTTGATCGAGCTGCCTTCGCGCAAAAACTCGGGCTGAAAGCACAGCCCGAAGTCGGCGCCAGAGCGCTTGCCGCTGGTGGATTCGAGCGCCGGGCGCACTAGGTCTACCGCAGTCCCCGGTGCGACCGTCGAGCGCAGCACCACCGTGTGAAACGCCGACTTGCGCCCGAGCGCGCCGCCGATCGCTTCGGCGACGCGCACCACTGCCGACAGATCCTGCGAACCGTTCGACGACGATGGCGTGCCGACGCAGATGAACGACAGCTCGGTGTCGGCGATCGCCGCCGCAGCATCGTCGGTCACCTGCAGACGGCCCGACTGTACGACAGCGCGCGTGAGTTCCTGAATTCCCTCTTCGACGATCGGCGCCTTGCCCGACCGCAGCAATGCGAGCTTTTGCGGATTCAGATCGACGCCCAATACATCGTGGCCGTCACGCGCCAGGCAGGCCGCAGAAACGCTGCCCACATATCCCAGGCCGAAGATGCTGATTCTCATTGTGGCTGAGTACTCAGCAAATTACGCCCCATTCTCAAACCGAACTTCAGCTTGCCTTTATCCCACGGGGTGAAGCGCGGCAACTGAAAAAGATCAGCGTTGCGGTCGGCAACTCCGTTCGCAGTGCTGAAGGCCGCCGCAAAGCCCAGTTCCCGTACCAGCTCGGTCGTGTGAATCGTGTAATCCTCGCCGGGCCGGCCGTTCGGATACGCGAATAGACAAACGGCGTGCTGCGTAATCTCTTCCAACCGCTGCCGCCCGTTTTGAATTTCATCACGTGCAGCCGCCGGATCCATACCGGCGAGGATGGGGTGATTCACCGTGTGTCCGCCGATGCCGAAGCCGGTCTGCGCGAGCGCCGCTACTTGCGATGAGGTCATCATCAAGTCATCCGGCGGAACCACTTCTGCAAGTCGGCAAATGCGTTCTGCGGTTGCCGTGCGACGCTCTTGATCGAGACTCTTTACCTGCTGCAACAGCATCGAGATCGCACGCCTGCGCTGATCGATCGATTTAAGCGGGTGCACCTGAAGCCCGAGCTCGGTGAGATCGAGACTGTCACGCCGGCAGCCGCGCACCGCAGCGATGACTGAATCGTTGAACATGCAGCCACCGTCGAGATAACCGGTCGCGATAAAGAAGGTTGCCGGCAAGCCAAGCTTCCGCAGAAGCGGCGCTGCGATCTGCTCGTTGTCCGCATAACCGTCGTCGAACGTGATAGCCATGGATCGCGTCGGAAGCGCGCCGCGCTTCAGCTTCTCGACAGCGTCGGCCAACGGGATGACGTTGAAGTGCTGGCGCACCCAGCGCATCCGTTGCTCGAACTCGGCAGCGCTCGGCTCGTCGGGCAGCAACGGATCGGGCGCAGTCAGCACGCGATGAAAAATCAGAGTGGAAAGGCGCGCACGATCACCGGCCGGCGCCAGAGTTGAGTACGCGGCGCGCAACACGCTATCCAGCATGGCCGACCTCAGTACTTGCGTGCTCACGCTCCGTTCGACCGCTCAACAACAGTTGCCGATACGCATCGATCAGCGGCTGCATCCGCCTGTCCCACGAGTTCGACTCTGCATAGGCACGGATCGACTCGCGATCCCAGGGCGTACGAAGCGCATCGTCAATCGCTTGTTGCAGAAGTTGAGCATTGCCAAACGGAACGATGCGGCCGAGCGACCGATCGCAGACGACCTGCGAGTTGCCTCCGACATCGGTCGTCACCACCGGCAAGCCACACGCCATCGCCTCGAGGAATACGTTGGCCCAGCCTTCGTACGAAGTCGCGAGCACGAACACGTCGGCGGCGGAGAGCGCGATATGCAGCCTATCGTGCGGGATCGGACCTAGAAAGTGCACCCGATCATTAAGGCCAAGCGAGTTGACCATGCTCCTTAGCCGGCTAGCCATATCACCTTCGGGGCCGCCGCCGCCAACGAGCAGCAAGTGCAACGTGGAGTGTGCCGATAGCAACCCGGGCAGGCACTCGATCACTCGATGAAAGCCCTTGCGCTCGCTCAGCGCGCCGACCGAGATCAGTACTACCGCATCAGCCGGCAGCCCGAACTGCCGGCACGCGTCGGCCCGCGAGACAGGTATGAACTTCGACAGATCGACGCCGTTGCCGATCACCTGCACGCGCGCCGGGCTTGCTCCCTGTTGGATCGCAAGCGCCTGCAACGCAGCGGATACTGTAATCAATCGATCGGCACCGGTGATCGCGCGCCTAAGCGCAGCGGCCACGTTGGTACGCGCCTGACTTTCCTCGTTGCCGCGCAACGTCAGCATCACAGGGAGCTTCAACCAGCGCCCGAGCAGAACTGCCGCGTAACCGTCCGGGTAACCGAAGTGCGCATCGATGATGTTGGCGCGATGTTGGCGCGCGATTGCACGCACGGCGAAGAACGACGACAAAGCCATAAACAGGCCATCGGTCCACTTCAGCACGCCGGGAATGCAGAAAAAGCGCGGCCGGTGAACGTCGATGCCCCCCATTACTTCGTGGGTAGCGGCCATCGGCCGAAAGTGCGGACGAAACCGGCGCACCAATGCCTGCCCCGGAAACCACGCCTGCGGAGCGACCACCACGATGGGCACATGTTTTCCGACGCGAAACATCCGCTCGCGAATGAACACGCCTGCATTCGGCTGCGCCGCGCTCGGGAACAGCGAAGAGAACACCAGCAATCGAGGACTTGATTGAACGGTCACGCCGACAACCTGCTTAAGTGAGGGCGCGGTTGTTGCGCTCCGCCCTGCCGAACGAAAGCATCGAACATTAGCAACGACCAGAGCGGCGCACTGTGGTCGCGCCGGCCCGATTGATGCTGCTCCAGCAACTGGCGCAAAGTGCCTGAATCGAACAGACCGGTGTCCGCCAGACCATCGCCGAGCACCGCCGCGCGCACGCGCTCACTCAGCGGCCCGCGCAACCACGATGCGAGCGGCACACCGAACCCCATCTTCGGCCGGTACAGCAATTCGTTCGGCAGATACGGTTGCATCGCATTTTTGAACAACCATTTTCCCTCGCCGCCGCGCAGCTTGAACGAGCGTGGAAGCGTCGCAAGCCACTCGACCAGCACATGGTCCATCAACGGCTCGCGCACTTCGAGCGAGTGCGCCATGCTGGCGCGGTCGACCTTCGTATTGATGTCGCCGACCAGATACGTCTTGATGTCCAGATACTGAATCAGTGACAGCGGGTCGTCCTGGTTGGCTTTCGCAGCGTGACGCTTGAACACCTCGATTGAGTTGTAGCCGGCCAGCTGCGCCTTGAAAGAATTGGAGTACAAGCGGCTGCGCATGTCATCGCGCAGCAGCGACACGCTGTGGAAGTACGCCTGCACCGAATCGCGCGCCAGCGCCTGCAAGGTGGTCTTACCTCTAAACACGCGCGGCGCCCAGTCGGCCTTTGGATACACACGGCCGAGCAGGCCGAACACCGGCCGGCGTAAGGCCAACGGCAATGGCTGCCGCATCCGCTCTTCGATCATGTGCAGCCGATAGCGGCGATACCCGGCGAAACTTTCGTCACCACCATCGCCGGATAGCGCAACCGTCACGCGCTTGCGCGCTAGCTCGCACACGCGATAGGTCGGAATCGCCGAGCTGTCTGCATACGGCTCGTCGTATAAGCGCGCAAGCAGGTCGATCAAGGCGAAATCTTCACTTTCAACGCGCTCGACATGGTGCCGGGTGCGATAGCGCTGCGCGACCTGCTGCGCATACTTCGACTCGTCGTATTCCGTATTGGAGAACGAAATCGAGCAGGTATTCACCGGCGCCGCCGAAATGCCTGCCATCATCGCAACGACTGCGCTCGAATCGACGCCGCCGGACAGAAACGCGCCCAGCGGCACTTCGGCGATCATGCGCAGGCGCACACTTTCCCGCAGTCGCTCGACCAACTCCACCGAAGCCTGCTCTGCCGACAGCGTGCTGGACCCGGTGAACGACACATCCCAGTATTCGCGAGGCGCAGGCAGCGGCGCGCCTCGCCGCACGGTAAGCGTGTGGCCCGGCGGCAGCTTCAGCGCTTGCGAATAGATCGTGCGCGGCTCGGGAACGTAGCCGAGCGCGAAATATTCTTCGACTGCGAACGGATCGATCGCACGCGCGAGTGCACCGTGCGTCAGCAGCGACTTCAGCTCCGAGCCGACGATCAGATAGCCGCCTGGCAACTCGGCATAAAAAAGCGGCTTCACCCCGAGCCGGTCGCGGGCGATGAAAGCCGTCTGCTGCCTCTCGTCCCACAGCACGAACGCGAACATGCCGCGAAAGCGATCGACGCACCGTTCACCCCACTCCTGCCACGCATGGACGATCACTTCGGTATCGCTGCGGGTGCGGAACGCGTATCCGAGCGCACTCAGCTCGGTGATCAGCTCGCGATAGTTGTAGATCTCGCCGTTGAAAATCACGACAACCGAGCGGTCTGCGTTGTAGAGCGGCTGCTGTCCTGTCGCCAGATCGATGATCGAAAGCCGCCGGTGACCGAGCCCGATACCGGGCGCAAGATGCAACCCGCCCTCATCCGGACCGCGATGAAACTGCGACTCGTTCATGCGAACGAGCGTTTCGCGGTCGATTGGGCGCCGCTCATGCAGGTCGATGATGGCAACGATGCCGCACATGTCAGTTCGCAGAAGGCAAATTGGATTCCGGGTAGGCGGCTGCGCGACGATCGTTGCGAAGCTCCGAGCTGTACAGCCGATGGTAACGGTCCACCATGCGTTCCAGACTGAACTCCTGCTCGACCCGCCGGCGCGCTGCGCGGCCATGTTGGCGTGCGAGCTCGGGCCGCTGCAGATAATCGACGATCGCCCGCGCCAAGGCGGGCGGGTCGGCAGCAGGCACCAGCCGGCCGCTGACGTCATCATCAACCAGCTCCGCGTTGCCTCCGACCCGGGTGGCAATAACAGGAAGCGCGCTGGCCATCGCTTCTAGAACGGTATTGGAGATGCCTTCGCCCAGCGACGGCAGCACGAAGCAGTCAAGCCCGCGCATGATTTGCGCGATATCATTGCGCTCGCCGGCGAACCACGCGAGGTCCCGCACGCCGCTGTCCTGCAGGATGCGCTCTGCTTCCGCGCGCAATACCCCGTCACCCACGATGATCAGGCGCATCCGGTCGCGTGCAGCGGGACTGGCTCGCAGAGCCAGCACGAATGCGTGCGCCAGCGTGCTCTGATCCTTGACGTGATCCAACCGTCCGACTGTGCCCACCAGCCAATGCCCGGCCTGATCAAACGGACAGCCCTCGATCGCGCGGCGCGCGTCGATCGGGTGAAAGCGACCCGTGTCGACTCCGTTGTAGATCTGCACGATCCGGTCCTCCGCGATGCCGATACGGTCGTGCAGATAACGTTCAAGATCGCGAGACAGTGCAACGTAACGCGAAACGAAAGGTCGGTACGCGCGGCGCACCCATTGATAGCGGCGCCGCGCACCATCCGGATCGAGCGCATCGCGCCCGTGCTCGCCGTGGATTCGAGTCCGGATGCCGGCCGCCCACGCTGGCACCACCGCCTCGAGCGCCGCCAGGTTGCGTGTGTGAACCAGCGCCGGCTGCAGTTGGCGAAACACTCGCACCAGGCGGGGGTAAAGCTTCCAGAGATGGCCGGGGGTTTTATGCAGCGACACGTATTCCACGTCCTGCCGCTGCACACGCTGCGCGAAAGCTGCAGACACTTCGGTCAATGCGAGCACTGCGTGCCGCCAGTTTGCTTCCGGCAATCGATTGATCAGATTGACGACGCCGTTTTCGAGCCCGCCGATGTCGAAGCGATACACGACATGCGCAATCAACGGCTGACGGTTGCGTTCGGTCATCGCCCGGCTGTCGTCTCGAGCGCGTGATCGATCGGGCCTGACATCGCTTCGACAAACGCGCTCAACCTGCGCGCGCCGGCGATGAAATCATCGTCCACAGGCGTGTAGATCGCAACCCAGGCGGCAGTATCGGACGTGCCAGTCAGCCGCTGAAGTGCGAGCTGAACCTTGACACGCAGGTCACTGCTGGTAGCGCGCCCGCCGATCCAGTACCAGTGCCAGATCAGAAACCGCTCGCCCGCACTTCGCGCCACCGCGGTTCTTATCACCGTCGGCTCTCCGTTCAACCGAACTTCTGCGGTTCCACTTTGTGCCAACCACCAGCGCGCGCTTTCACTGCTGACGACTCGGTTCATCGTGGTGACAAGTTCGGAGCCCTGCTTCTGATTGCGGTACACGCCCAGATAAACACTGACGGCGCCCTGGTCACCAATAAAGCTCTGAACGTCGACCGCAGCAGGTGCGGCGAGCTCAGGTGCCCAATCGCCTGCGGCGGCCGGCGCGATCTGCCAGTCGCCGCGCGGTGCGATCGCCGCGATGC